>CABWYI010000001.1 GCA_902509725.1 uncultured Pelagibacteraceae bacterium
AATCTTTCTCTAATTAAAGTTTCAATATAATCAAGATCCAGATTGTCACTTAATAATGAATTTTTAAATTCCAAGTCTTTTATTTGATTAATTAGTCTTAATTCATCTTTTTTAAGATTATTTAATACCTCTTTTTTTTCAAAAAATGAAATAAGGCCCCTTTGGCCAGTCAAAAGATTAAATGAAACATATAAAATCAAAAAGGAAGAAATTAACAAAAAATAATTTTTTTTTAATTTTTTCAGCATTAATGAATTTTATTCATTCTAGCTTTTTTTCCAAGTTCTTCTTCTATACGTAATAATTGATTATATTTAGCTACTCTTTCCGATCTAGCTAAAGATCCTGTTTTTATTTGATTTGAATTAGTTCCAACAGCTAAGTCAGCGATAAATGTATCCTCTGTATCGCCTGATCTATGAGAAATTATAGTGTTAAACCCTATTATTTGTGCGAATTTAATTACATCAAGTGTTTCAGAAACAGTGCCAATTTGATTTAATTTAATTAAAATTGCGTTAGATGAAATATTTAAAAAACCTTTTTTAAGTCTTTCAAGGTTAGTAACATAAAGATCATCTCCTACTATTTGAACTTTGCTAATTGATTTCATTAATTTATTCCAAGAAGTCCAATCATTTTCAGCAAAAGGATCTTCGATTGATTTAATTTTATATTTCTTAATAATTTTAAGATATTCTTTTATAGACTTTTCAACTGTTTCATACTTATGTGAATGTATTGAATATCTATTATTTTTATAAAGTTCATTTGCGGCTACATCTAAACAAATCGAAACATCTTTACCATTTACAAATCCTGATTTTTTTATTGCTGATACAATTAGATCTAATGCTTCGTTGTTGTTACTTATCATTGGAGCAAATCCACCCTCATCACCTACAGAAGTTGATAATTTATTATTTTTCATTAGATTGCTTAAATTTTTAATGACTACATAACAAATTCTCATAGCTTCAGAAAAACTTTTAGCTCTATCAGGTCTAATCATAAATTCTTGTATACGAAGACCATTGTTAGCGTGAGCCCCTCCATTAATTATATTCATTAATGGATATGGTAATTTATAATTTTTTTTTATTAAAAAAGATTTATATAAGGGTATTCTTTTTTCTTTTGCAGATAATTTTTTTACAGCCATTGACACAGCTAAAATTGCATTAGCTCCTAATTTAGATTTTTGTTTAGTTCCATCTAAATTGATCATTAAAGCATCTATTCTTTCTTGATTATGAACATTTTGTCCTTTTAATTTTTTTGAAATTTTTTTATTTATCAAGCCGACTACATTAAATACACTTTTACCGAGATACTTTTTGTTATTCTTATCTCTTTTTTCAAATGCTTCATAAGTTCCTGTGGAGGCACCTGATGGGCATATGGCTTTGGCACTATTATTTTTTATAAATACTTCTGCTTCAACTGTTGGGTTGCCTCTGCTGTCAAAAACTTGACGGCCTTTTACTTTTAAAATTTTACTCACTATATTTTAATCAAGTTATCTATGTCAGAAAGTTGCTTTAATAAATTTTCTAGTTTATTTAAAGGGAGCATGTTTGGTCCATCTGACGGAGCATTATCTGGATCTTGATGAGTTTCAATAAAAACTCCAGCTACACCCACGGCTACCGCAGCTCTTGCCAAATATTCTACAAATTCTCTTTGACCTCCACTTTTTTCACCAAGCCCGCCTGGTTGCTGAACTGAATGAGTAGCATCAAAAATTACTGGATAACCATTTTTTGCCATTATTGGTAATGATCTCATGTCAGAAACAAGAGTATTATAACCAAAACTTGCACCTCTTTCAGTTACTAAAATATTTTTATTACCTGAGTCTGATATTTTTTTTGTTACATTTACCATATCCCATGGTGCTAAAAATTGACCTTTTTTAACATTAATAATTTTATTTGTTTTTGCAGCAGCAATTAATAAATCTGTCTGCCTACATAAAAAAGCAGGAATTTGGATTATGTCCACATGTTTAGATACAACTGAACACTGATCAATATTATGAATGTCTGTTAAAATTGGAATATTTAATTCTTTTCTTATCTTGTCAAAAACTGGTAGTGAAGCCTCTAAACCAGCTCCTCTTTTACCTTTTAAGCTTGTTCGGTTGGCTTTATCAAAAGATGTCTTGTAAATAAATCCCAAATTAAATTTTTTAGTAATTTCTTGAATTTTTCCAGCCATATCCATTGCATGTTGCTCAGTTTCAAGCTGACATGGTCCAGCAATAATACAAATCTTTTTATCATTAGAGATTTCTATTTTTCCACAATTTACTTTAATACTGCTCATTTATGATTTTTTGATGCCTTGATAAATGAAGAGAATAAAGGATGAGGGGCCAAAGGTCTAGATTTAAATTCAGGATGAAATTGAACACCTATAAACCAGGGATGATTTTTAAGCTCTATTATCTCAGGTAGCATGCCGTTTGGAGATAATCCTGAAAAAATCATTCCATTTTTCTCAAATTTTTCTTTATAATTTATGTTTACCTCATATCTATGACGATGTCTTTCATTGATGGAATTTTTTCCATAAATTTTCCTTATCATGGAGTTGCTCTTTAATTTTGCCTCATAAGACCCTAATCTCATCGTGCCACCTAAATCTTTATCTGTACCTTTAATTATTTTACCATCTTTTACCCACTCATTAATCAAACCTATTAAAGGCAAACCTCTTTTATCAAATTCACTTGAAGTAGCTTTTTTAAGATTGAGTTTATTTCTAGCAAATTCAATAATGGCCATTTGCATTCCGTAACAAATTCCAAGAAAAGGAATTTTATTATTTCTTGCATATCTAATAGCTTCAATTTTGCCATCTGTACCTCTTTTACCAAAACCTCCAGGAATTAAAATCCCGGAAATATTTTTAAGTTTTGACCTAATTTCAGATATCTTTAATTTTTCGGAGTCAATCCTTACCAAATTAACTTTAACATTATTTTGAATTCCACCATGAGTTAAGGCTTCATCTAAAGATTTATAAGCATCTTTTAATTCTACATATTTACCAATAATTGCAATATTAACTTGTCTTTTGGTTTGTAAAATTATCTTAGTAATTTTCCTCCAAGGATTAAGATTTACTGACTTTTTTGATTTTAATTTAAAATAATTTAAAACTTGAATATCTAATTTTTCTTGGAAAAAACTTATTGGAGCTTCATAAATAGTTTTCACATCAACTGTTTCAATGACGTTTTTTATATCGACATTACAAAATAATGAAATTTTCTTTCTATGATCCAATGGTATCTTTCTTTCAGTTCTGCAAATAATTATATCTGGCTGGACACCTATGCTTCGTAGCTCTTTTACAGAATGCTGTGTTGGTTTGGTTTTTATTTCATCTGATGATCTTAAATACGGAACTAATGTTAAATGAATAAATAATGCATTTTTTTTACCAACATCATTGGCAAATTGTCTTATTGCCTCTATAAAAGGTAAACTTTCAATATCTCCAACTATTCCTCCGATTTCACAAATTACAAAATCCTCTTTTGAAGAATCTTTTTTTATAAATTCTTTTATACGATCAGTTATGTGTGGAATTACCTGAACAGTTTTGCCAAGATATTGACCTTTACGTTCTTTTTTCAAAACATCGTTGTAGATTTTTCCTGTAGTAATATTATCTGATTTTTTTGCAGATACCCCAGAAAATCTTTCATAATGTCCTAAATCAAGATCTGTCTCAGCGCCATCATCTGTCACAAAAACTTCTCCATGTTGAAATGGGCTCATAGTACCTGGGTCTACATTCAAATATGGATCTAATTTTCTTAACCTAACTTTATAACCACGAGATTGAAGTAAGTAAGCTAAAGATGCTGAGGAGAGTCCTTTGCCTAAAGAAGAGACCACGCCGCCCGTGACAAAAATAAATCGCGCCATGGAATTATCTTATAGCGAATAAAAAAGTAATTGGAAAGTATTAATTATTATTTTCTGGAATTGTTGGTGTATCCTCAGTTTTTTCCTCTACAGTATCTAAAACAGAAGAAGTCGGTGTTAGATCACCTCTAGAAATTATCGTTAAACCCAAGCTACATATTATAAATAAAGTAGCAATTATAGCGGTAGCTTTGGTCATAAAATTACCAGCTGATCGTGAAAACATAAAGTTTTCCTGTGAAACACCAATTCCTAAAGCTCCACCTTCTGATTTTTGCATTAAGACCAACAAAACTAAAATTATTGCGAAGATGATATTAAGGACTAACAATATATTTTCCATGAGGCTTAATTATAGGTTTTTTTAATTATATCAATAAATTTTTTTGCGTCCTGGGAAGCACCACCTACTAAAAAACCATCTATATTATCAACAAGTTTTAAATCATGGATATTTTTAGGGTTAACTGAACCTCCATATATAACTTTATATTTTTTTAATTTTCTTTTAATAAAATTTATTGTTTCGAATAATTCTTTTGACTTAGGAATTAAGCCTGATCCAATTGACCATACAGGTTCATAAGCAATAATTATATTTTTTTTATTCTGAATTTTATTTAAACCTAGTTGTAATTGTTTGTTTACAACTTGTTTTGTAATTTTTTTGCGTTTTTCTTCTAAAGTTTCGCCCACACAAAAAATTACTTTAAGACCTGTGCTAAGGGCACTCTTTATTTTTAAATTTATTAATTTATTTGTTTCCCCTTCTTTTCTATTTTCTGAATGACCAATTATAACAAAGTTTGCGCCCACATCTTTTAACATTTTTGAATTTACAGATCCTGTGAACGCACCATACCTTTCACTTTCATGACAATTTTGAGCACCTACTTTGATTGATGAATTTTTAAGTCTTTTTGACATAGGACGAATTAATGTATTAGGTGGGCAGTAAATAATATTAACAAATTTGTTTTTTTTAAAATTTTTATAAAATTTCATTACTTTATGCAGTGAATTTAAAGAATTTAATCCACCAAACATTTTCCAATTTGCAACAAAATACATATATTTATTTGTCATATGTTACATTTTAATCTATAGGTTTGCTTTTTATAGATCAATAAATTTATAAAGTGATGATTAGTAGTTTTAGAAATTTTGCCAAAACTAAGTTTGCAGGATTATTAGTTTTTCTAATGATTATACCTTTTGTGTTTTGGGGTATGGGTGGGATGTTTAGTAGTGGCAATACTAATACCATAGCAAAAATTAATAAAACAAATATTTCGACTCAAGAGTTTATGGATTATCTTAATAACACTGGGATACCTCAAAAATCGATTCAAGATAATTTAGATCAAAATATTATTGAAGAATTACTATCAGGTTTGATTTCAACAACATTGATAGAATTAGAGGTAAAAGATTATAATATTATTATTTCAGAAAATACTTTATTAAAAAAAATTAAAAATAATAAAAATTTTCATGATGAAAAGGGAAATTTTCAAAGAACAAAATATGAAAAATTTTTGCTTGAAAACAATCAATCTGCTCCAGCTTTCGAATTGAAATTAAGAGGACGAGAATTACAAAAAAATTTATTTGATTATATTGGGGCTGGAAGTGTTTCGCCTAAATTTTTAATAAATAAATTTTATGAAGAAGAAAACAAAAAACTTGAGTTAGACTATATAAGTTTAAAAAACTTTTATAAAAAAAAAGAAAGTATAACGACACAAGATTTAAAAGATTTCATTTTTGAAAATGAAGACAACTTGAAAGTAGAATATATTGATTTTAATTACGCAATCATCAATCCTAAAAATTTAATAGGAGTAGATGAATTCAATCAATCTTTTTTTGATAAAATCGATCAAATTGAAATCGATATATCAAATAATACAGAATTTAAAACTATAATTACAGATTTAAATGTAGAACCAATCAATATTACTAATTTTAGGTTTTCAACTGATAGTGATCCAATAGAAAAAAAAATATTTGAATTAAGAAATATAAATTTTGACATTTTTGAGTCTGGAGATAATTACATTATATACAAGATAGACAACATTGAAGAGAGATCACCAGATTTATCTGATACAAAAGTAAGGAATGAAATAATTGAGCTTGTTAATCAAAAAAGTAAATTTGATTATAATAGAAGTTTATTTGAAAAAATTAATAATAAAGATTTTACAAATAACGATTTTTTATTAATGGGTAAAAACAATATAAAATCAATAAAATTAAATTCTATAAAAGATAATAAAAAATTTGCTATTGATGCTGTCGAAATTTTATATTCATTACCATCAGACTCTTTTACTTTAATAAATGATGAAGAAAACAATATTTATCTTGCGAAAGTCAAAATATTTGAAACAAATTCAATGGAAAATAATCAAAAAAAATTAAAAGAATATACTAATAAAGAAAATTCTTATAATAAAAACCTAATGTTAAAATCTTACGACCTATTTTTGAGTGAGAAGTATAATGTAGTTTTAAATAAAAAAACTATTGAACGAGTTAAAAATTTCTTTCAATGATTATAAATCGAAGCTTCAATGATTTTAAGTTTCGACATAGAGGCAGTCAAAATCAAATAATATATACTTCCAAAAAAATTAAAGATGACGAAGATATTTTAAATTTAATTGATAATTTTTTAGAGGAAAAAAATAGCTTTATATTTGAGTCAGTAGAAAAAGGAAAAATTAGAGGAAGATATACTATATTTGGAAAAAACCCTGATAAGATTTGGGAGTTTAACAATAACAATTCCTATTTAATTAAAAATAATAAAAAAATAAAATTAAAAGAAAAACCAGATGTCTTGATTGAAAAAATAATTGAAAATTTCAAATTTG
Organism: uncultured Pelagibacteraceae bacterium; assembly: GCA_902509725.1. Next base: position 6,824 of record CABWYI010000001.1, read on the forward strand.
AAACACCTAAGAATTTACCAAAAATTTGCTCTTTAATTTCAGGATATTTTTCCTATGATTCCATAAGATATTTAGAAAGAATTCCAAATAATTGTAAAGATGATTTAAATTTACCAGATGTAAGACTTTTGCGTCCAAAAACTCTTGTCATTCATGATAATCTTAAAAAAGAGATTTTTTATATAAACAATATTTTTAAAGACGAGATAATAACTAACTACCAGAAAAGGTATGATGAAATAAAATCTGATCTTTTTAAATTACTAATCCAATCATCTATAAGAAATATTAATAATAAAAAAATTCAAAATTTAAAAAGTATTAAAGTTAAATCTAATACATCCAAAAAAAAATTTTTGTCAATGGTAAACAAAGCTAAAAAATATATTAAACTAGGAGATATTTTTCAGGTTGTTTTAAGTCAAAGATTTCAAGCTAAATTAACAAAAAAACCCTTAGAAATTTATAAAAAACTTAGGGTTACAAATCCATCTCCATTTATGTTTTTTTTTAATTTCAGTGATTTTCAAATAATAGGCGCAAGTCCTGAAATATTAGTAAGACTTAGAGACAACAAAATTACCGTAAGACCCATTGCCGGAACAAGACCCAGGGGCAAAAATATAGCTCAAGATAAATTCTATGAAAAAGATTTGCTCAAAGATAAAAAAGAACTTTCTGAACACTTGATGTTACTCGATTTAGGGAGAAATGATGCGGGTAAAGTTTCAAAAATTAATACTGTAAAAGTAACAGAAAGCTTTATAATTGAAAGATACTCTCACGTAATGCATATAGTTTCCAATGTTGTTGGAGAGTACAATAAGAAATTTTCAAAGTTTAAATCACTCTTGGCAGGTTTTCCAGCTGGCACGGTTTCTGGAGCTCCCAAAATTCGAGCTATGGAAATAATTGATGAATTAGAAACAACAAGAAGAAAAGTTTATGCAGGTGGTATAGGATATTTCTCAGCGAATGGCGAATTTGATACCTGTATTGCTTTAAGAACCGCTGTTGCCAAAAAAAATAAGTTTTATGTCCAAGCTGGTGCAGGAATAGTTGCAGACAGTAAACCAATCAAAGAATACGAAGAAACTGTTAATAAAGCTAAGGCCTTAATTAATGCATTGAGATGAAAAAAATAATTTTAATTGATAATTACGACAGTTTTACATTTAATCTATATCATTATTTATCTTCATTAAAAGTTAACGTAGATGTAATTAGAAATGATCAAATTTCCTCAAAAGATATCGTAGAAAGAAAATATAATAAAATAGTGGTCTCTCCAGGACCAGGTAATCCCAATCAATCAGGTAATTGTCTCAAAATTGTAAAATCTTTATATAAAAAAATACCTATACTTGGGGTTTGTTTGGGTCATCAGATAATAGGACAAGTATTTGGTTCTAAAATTGTTCAGGCAAAGAAGTTGATGCACGGAAAAACAAGTAAAATAATATCAAAAAAAACTGGTGTATTGAAGAATCTTCCCAAAACTTTTGAAGCTACTCGTTATCATAGCTTAATTATTGATAAAAAATCACTATCTAAAGATCTTGAAATCACTGCTGAAACTAACGATGGGCTAATTATGGGCGTAAGACACAAAAAATATGATGTTCATGGAGTGCAATTTCACCCTGAAAGTATTAAAACTAAAATAGGTATTAAAATTTTAAAAAACTTTATTAGAATTTAAGATTAATGAAACAATTCATAGAAAAAATTAAGAATAAAGAAAATTTATCTTTTGAAGAAAGTAAAGCAGCCTTTGAATTATTAATGGAGGGCAAAGCTGAAGACCAAGAAATATTTAATTTTTTGACACTTTTATCTGCTAAAGGTGAAGCTTCAGATGAAATAGCAGGTGGAGTTTTTGTTCTTAGAAATAAGTCTAAAAGAGTAAATATAGAAAATTGTGTTGATACATGTGGTACTGGTGGCGATGGCATGAATACACTTAATATATCTACAGCATCTGCTTTATTACTTTCAAGTATGGGCGTTAAAGTAGCAAAACATGGAAATAAAGCTGTATCTTCTAAGTGTGGATCAGGTGATGTTTTAGAAGCTTTAAATATAAAAATTGATTTAGAACCTGATGATATAGAGGCTCAAATTAATAAAAATAATTTTGGTTTTATGTTTGCACCTAATTATCATAGTGCAATGAGATTTGTCGGACCCACTAGAAAAAAAATTGGGAAAAGAACTATATTTAATATGATTGGACCTTTAAGTAGTCCAGCTTTAGTAAAACGACAAGTAGTAGGTGTTTTTGATAAAAATCTTTTAAAGATATTTGCAAACGCTTTGAATAATTTAGATATTAAATTTGCATGGACTGTTAATAGTGAAGACGGTTTAGATGAAATTTCTCCTTATGCCAAAACAAATGTAATTCAATTAAAAGATAATAAAATTTCTGAAATTGTTATTGACCCTAAAGAATTAAATGTAGATGCAGATAAATTTAAAAATCTTGTTGGTGATGATGCTAAATTTAATGCAGAAAAAATGATTAATATTTTTAAAGGTGAAGATAATGATTTTTCAAAGGCTGTATGTTTGAATGCTGCTGCAGGATTAATTGTAAATGAAACTCATAAAAATTTTTCTGATGCATATAACAATGCAAGAGAACATATTTTATCGGGTAAATCTTTTCAACATTTAAAAAAAATCCAAAATGTCTGAAAATATATTACAAAAAATAATAGATAAAAAAAAAAGTAGATTAGTTGAATTAAAAATAAAACGTCCGCTAGAATCTTTTTTAGAACATCCTACTGATAAAATAGGTCATTATAATTTTAAAGAAGCAATAGAAAAAAGAATTTCTAATGGAAAAATATCGTTAATAGCTGAGTCAAAAAAGGCAAGCCCTTCAGCAGGTGTGATTATAAAAGATTATAATCCTGTAGAAATAGCAAAAATTTATCAATCAAAAAAAGCTACTTGTTTATCAGTTTTAAGTGAGGAAGATTTTTTTTTAGGAAATCTTTCTCATATTTATAAAATTAAATTAAATTCTAATGCTATGGAGAATACTGGCATTACATTGCCTATATTATGTAAAGATTTTTTTATAGATACATACCAGGTTCATTTATCGAAATATTATGGAGCAGATGCAATTTTAATAATATTAGCTGGAGTTAACGACAAACTTGCTGATGATTTATATAACGAAGCACTCAAATTAGACCTATCAGTAATTGTTGAAGTCCATACTGTTGAAGAAGCAAAGCGTGCTTTAAGATTTAAAGATGCTTTGATAGGGATAAATAATAGAAATTTAAAAACTTTAAAAACCGACATAAATACAACTTACGATATTCATGATGTTTTAATTAATCACAGAGGTCCATTAATTTCAGAGAGTGGAATTAAAACAAAAGACGAACTGTTGGAACTCTCAAAAAAAACATCTATTAAAACTTTTTTAATTGGTGAATCACTTTTGAAAGATCTTGATAATAACTCTATTTTTTCAGTTCTTTAGTTGAATAAATCCCTATTTTATTAGCTTTTTTTACTATTGTGAATTGTAGAGAACTTTTGTAGAACATATTTGTACGATATTTGTTCTTATGCTAACAAAAAAACAAAAAAACCTGCTTTTATTTATCAACAAGAAGTTGAGAAGCTCTGGTGTGTCTCCATCTTACGAGGAAATGAAACAGTCTTTAAATTTAAAATCTAAATCAGGAATTCATAGATTAATCAGTGCATTAGAAGAAAGAGGGTTTATTAAAAGACTTGCTCATAAAGCTAGAGCATTAGAAGTAATTAAATTACCAGAAACAGCTTCAGCAAATGATATTTACAACAGTTTTTCACCAAGTGTTATTAAGGGTGGATTAGATGATGAAAAGCCTATGTCTGATGATGTAGAAGTGCCTGTTCTAGGAAAAATAGCTGCAGGAACTCCTGTAGAGGCAATTCAAAATGAAGTGTCAAGAATACCTCTACCTAGTAATTTAGAAAAAAATGGTGATTATTTTGGTCTAAAAGTACAAGGAGACTCAATGATTGAAGCTGGGATTAACGAGGGTGATACTGTTATAATCAAACGAACTGACACAGCTGATAATGGAAAAATAGTTGTTGCTTTAATTGATGAGCATGAAGCTATGCTTAAAAGAATTAGAAAAAAAGGTAAAGTGGTAGCACTTGAAAGTGCAAATAAAAACTACGAAACTAAAATATTTGGCCCAGATAGAGTTAAAGTACAGGGCGTATTAGTATCTTTATATAGAAACTTCTAGCAAAATAGTCTAAACATTTTTAATGAAAAAAGTAGCAACCAGATTTGCTCCATCTCCTACTGGACCTTTGCATATAGGTGGGGTTAGAACAGCTTTATTTAATTGGTTGTATTCTAAAAACCAAAAAGGTGATTTTTATCTAAGAGTTGAAGATACTGATAAAGAAAGATCAAAAGATGAATATAAAGATCAAATAATTAAATCTCTTAAATGGATTGGTATTAACTATGATGGAGAAGAGTATATACAATCAAAAAAAATTGAATATCATATAAAAGTTGCAAATGATTTGCTTAAAAAGGGTCAAGCGTATAAATGTTATTGTTCAAGTGAGGAAATAGAAGAACAAAAAAAAAGAGCAAGACAAAAAAAAATTCCATATACCTATGACAGAAAATGGCGAGATAAAAAAGGAACTGATGCTCCAAATGATATTAAACCAGTAATAAGATTTAAAAGTAAAATAGATGGAACGTCTGTATTAAAAGATTTAGTTCAAGGTGATGTTGAAATAGATAATAATACAATTGAAGATTTTATTATCTTAAGAAATGATGGAACTCCAACATATAATTTATCTGCAGCTGTTGATGATCATCAAATGAATATAACACATATAATTCGAGGTGACGACCACAAGATAAATACTTTTAAACAGATGCAAATTTATAATGCAATGGAATGGGAGCTACCAACTTTTGCTCATGCTCCTTTGATTCACACTATTGAGGGAAAAAAATTATCTAAAAGAGATAAAGCCTCAACCATGGACGATTACTCTAAAATAGGCATCTTACCAGATGCTCTAAGAAATTATCTTTTAAGATTAGGTTGGTCTTATAAAGACAAAGAAATTTTTACATTAGACGAAAGCATTAAATATTTTAATCTCGAAGGAATTGGTAAATCTCCTTCGAAACTAGATATGAGTAGAATTTTATCAATGAATGAGCACTATATTAAAAATATCGATGAAAATGATTTATTTGATCAACTAACTGAGTATTGCAAATTATATAAGAGTGAAATTAAATCAGATAAGAAAAATAAGATTAAAAAATCGCTTACATTCCTTAAAAATAAAGCTAAAACCTTGGAAGATATATTCAATAATGGTCAATATATCATGTTAGATGAAGTTAATTTTAACCAAGATGATATCAAGTTAATTGATGATAAAGCCAAAAAAGTCATTTCTGATTTTAATACTCAATTTGGTAGCATTGATAAACTTAGCAAAGAAACATTAGAGCCAATAGTCAATGAATTGATTAAATCAAACGATACTAATTTTAAAGGGGTTGGCCAGCCTTTGAGAATAGCTTTAACAGGATCTAAATTTGGACCTGGAATATATGATATAATTATTTCTCTTGGAAAAGAAGAAGTAACAAAAAGATTAACTAATAAGAAACTTGTTTAATACTGAAGAAGCTTCATCAGAAGATGAGGTTTTTGATCTGATTTTAGTTAAAGTTTCCTCACAATCATTAATTTGCTTTTTCATTAAATCTGGGTTTTTTAAAAAATAGACAACTGAATTGTAAATCTCTTTAGCATTACACTCTTTTTGTATTAATTCCGGAATTATTTCTTTGTCATTTATAATGTTGATAATGTTAGCAAATTTGATTTTAACAAGCATTTTGACAATTAAAAAATTTAAAAAATTCATCTTATAGATAATTATAGAAGGAATTTTTGCATTACAAATTTCAAGAGAAATTGTGCCAGATTTAGAAACTGCAAAAGTAGATTTACTTAATATTTGTTTTTTTATATTATCATCAGAAATAACTTCAACATTTTTTAAATTTACATTATTAATCTTTTCACTAATAAAATTCTTATTTTCATCAGTTGCATGAAATACAAAAGTGAAATTATCAAATTTTGCATTCATCATATTTATAAAATCTATCAAAATAGGTAAAAGTAAATTTACTTCAGATGATCTACTACCAGAAAAAAGAGAAATAATTTTTTTATCATTTGATATGATGCTAGATAGATCTATCTTATCTTTAGTTTCGTGCTCTAATAATGGATGTCCAACAAAAGTATTTGGAATATTTTCTTTATCAAAATATTTTTTTTCAAAATCAAATAATAATAAAATATGATCTAAGAATTTTTTAAACTTTTTAACCCTTCCCTCTCTCCAAACCCAAACTTGAGGAGCAACGTAATGTATTATTTTAATATCAGGATTAATACTTTTTACTTTTTCGGCAACTCTCAAAGTAAAATCTGGACTATCAACACTGAATAAAATGTCAGGGTTAAATTCAATAATCTGTTTAACAGTTTCATTAATTTTATTTCTGATTTTGAATAGATTTAAGATAACACTGGTAAAACCGATATAAGTTATCTCTTTAAGATCATATATTGATTTGATGCCCAGTGAATTCAAATGAGAACCTCCAACACTTAAATATTCTATATCAGAATTTTTTTTTTTAAGTTTATTAATTACAGTAGATGCTAATTTATCTCCTGAGGGTTCACCTGTTAATATAAATATTTTTTTCATTTTATTGAAATAAACATCCTGTTAATATTTGCAAATTTAATACATTTGTTTTTATCTAAAAAAACATGTTGTTTGCTTTTTATAACAATACCTTTTAATCCAGCTATTTTACTTTGTTTCATAGTTTTTAATCCGATCGTTGGAAGGTCTACTCGCAAGTCTTGTTTCTTTTTTGGAAACTTAACTAAAACTCCATGATTTCTAAATTTTTTGCTTCTACTTTTTACAAGCATTTTTTTTGTTCCACCTTTTCCCTCTATAGAAATTACTTTTTTATTTCTAACTACAACCCCTTGACTAAAATTATACTGTCTTAAATTATTTAATGTTTTAATTGCTTTTTTAATATCTAGCTGATCTTGTTTGTTTGGTTTAATCTTTGAATAATTACCCTTCTTTAAGGATAGTTCAGGGTTAAATCTTAGTGAATTTTCAGTTTTAATCATATTTTGAGCTAATATTTTAATGATTTCTTTAAGAATTGCTGCATCTCCGAGTTTAGATGCTTTGACTATTCTAGGGATGTAATAAATCCCTTTAAAATCTAATTTTAATTTTGAAAAGTTAGGTTTATTTACTTTTCCAGCGAATAAAACTTTTTTACAGTTATTTTCTTTAAGAATATTTATAATTTTACCAAATTGACCTATAGAAACTGAATAAGATTTTCTTTCTTGTTTAAATTTTTTTGATTTTGACAAATCAATTATTAAATATTCTATTTTTCTTTTTTTAACAGTTTTAAGAATTTCCTTTGGAAAATCAGTATCACCAAAAATTAATCCAATCATTTTACGAAAATGGTGTGCAGATAGATCTTTTTTTATCTTTTGTTATAAAGTCAATTACATTCTTAACTAATGGATTTTCTTGAAAAGAGCCATTCAGTTTACTTATATTTTCATTGATATTCTTTGTTGCAAAAATCTCCTTATAGGCTTCACTTAAGCCCAAAATATCCTTGTTTTCAAACTTAGCTCTCCTTAGACCTATTAAGTTTAATCCTTGCAATGAATTTCTATTTCCCGTTGACAATCCATACGGAATTACGTCATGCAGTACACCTGTCATCCCACCAATCATTGCCATTTTTCCAATTCTTGTAAACTGCTGAACTGCAGAGTTTCCTCCTATAACAACATTATCCTCAATAATAGCATGTCCTCCTAATGGAACATTATTAGCAATAATTACATTATTTCCAACCTGACAATCATGAGCAATGTGTGATGAAATCATAAATAAACAATTATTTCCAATACTTGTTTTTCCACCACCACCGACCGTTCCTGGATTTATAGTTACGTATTCTCTGATCTTATTGTTATCTCCTATAATTAGAGTAGTTGGTTCTCCAGCATATTTTAAATCTTGTGGGTCGTTAATAGAAACAAATGGATATATCTTATTTTCTTTACCAATTTTAACATTTCCAGAAATATTTACATGTGATTGAATAACAGTGTTTTCCCCAATCTCAACATTAGGGCCTATTACACAATAAGGACCTACTTGAACATTCTTATGTAATTTAGCTTTTGAATCTATGATTGCAGTTTTATCTATCATCTATTGTTTTTTATAAACTCTCTTAAACTTTTAGCTGGATATCCCATAACTTTAGTATTATCAGGTATATCATTTATAACCCCGCTACCACCTCCTATTTGGACATTGTTTCCAACTTTTAAATGACCTGAGACACCAGCTTGACCACCGATCATAACATTATTACCTAAGGTTGAGCTTCCAGCAAAACCAACTTGCCCTGCAATAATACAATTGTCACCAATTTTATTGTTGTGAGCAATATGCACTTGATTATCCAGATATGTATTTTTACCTATTATAGTATTTGATAATGAACCTCTATCAATTGTAGAACCACATCCAATTTCACAGTTTTCATTTATAATAACAATCCCAATATGAGGATACCTTATGTTACTTTCTTTATTAGGAAAAAATCCAAAACCTTTTTTACCTATAACACATCCATCCAAAATACTTACATTGTCTTTAACAACTGTATTTCTTATAATTACATTAGAGCCAATGGAACAATTTGAGCCGATAATCATATTTTTTTCAATAATTGTGTTATGACCTATTAAACAATTTTTACCTATTTTAACATTTTTACCTATTAAAACATTTTTTCCAAATTTTACTTTTTTTTTAAAAGTAGTTTTAGAAATATCTTTTACTGAGTCATCAAAATCGTCTACTATTGACTTTGGATAAAATTCTTTTGTAATTTTTGCCATTGTTAATAATACATTCTTAACAATAATTTTTTTACATGAAGCCGGCAGAAATTGAGAAAGATTGTCTAAAGTAATACAATATGAAGCTTTAGTTTTTGATGCTAAATCTGAATAATTTTTTGAGTGGAAAAAAGTTAAGTCTTTATTAGTTGCAGAAATTAAATCTGAAACATTATAAATTTTATCTTTTTTAAAATTTTCTTTATTTTCAATATCAGCATTAGACAATAGCTTTTCTATATTAAAAGGACCTATATTTTTAAAAAAAGGATTTAGCATAAAGGAATATCTATCAAAACTTTTGATATTCTTTGTATCAACTATTATTACTGATTATTTTCTATCAACTATGCTAGCAGACCATTGAGCGTCAGCCATCCTTTTTCCATCTACATAGGCATCACCTTTGTATTTCCAAACTCTTCCATGAGATCTGATGGCTTCAATTTTTAATTCTAATTTACAGTCCGGAATTACAGGATTTCTGAATCTTGCCTTTTCAACACTCATTAAATAAACAAGTTTATTTTCATATTCTTTTTTATCTATACCGTGAGCTGTTAAAGCGGCAGCTGCTTGACCAAAAGCTTCAACAATCAAAACACCGGGCAATACCGGGCTATCAGGAAAATGTCCTTGTACATAAAATCCATCTTTTTTAACATGCATGATAGCAGTAGCCGAATGGAGTTTTTTTATATCAGTCAATTCATCTATCAACAGCATAGGTTCTCTATGTGGCAATAAATCTGCTATTTGGGATTTATTTAATTTCATAAAATAATTTAATTAATTCAATTTTTTTACATTTTTATTGAAAAGATCAAGTATATCTTCTGTAACATCTAGACTAGTTTTTCCAATTAAAATATTTTCTTTATTTATTATCATGCTTATAGAATTTTCTTTTGAAAAGTCAGTTAATATTTTTTTTAATTCCGAAGAAAATTTTAATCTAGTTTCATTTTTAAGTTTTCTTAAGTCATCATTTTTTTTATTAATAGAGACGTTAAATTCTTTTATTTCTTTATCTAGTTTGGAAACCTTTTTTTCAAATTCCTCTTTAGATAAAACATTTTTTTGTGTTAAAAGAGTTTTTCTTTCACTTTGAATTTTCTTCTGAAAATCTTTTAAATTTTGATTTATTTTTAAAGATTTTTCTTTAAATTGTTTATTAATTTTCTTTCCTGCAACAGAATTATTAAAAATAAAATTAAGATCTATAAATACAAATTTTTCCTCAATAGAAAAGCTTTTTGTCGTAATTAATACGAATATAAAAATTAAAGTATAAATTTTTTTATACATTAAAAAGTCGTTCCAAGATTAAATCTAAATGTTTCAGTTCTATCAGTTGATTTTTTTGTAATAGGATGCGTAAGAGAAAAGCTTAACGGTCCAATTGGAGTTAAAAGATCTAAAGCTATGCCAGTGGCACTTCTCAAAACATTTGAGTCATCTATAGAACTATCATAATCTACACCCCATACATTTGCTACATCAATAAAATATGAAAAATCCATACTTTCAATAGTAGTAAAAATTCCTGGTAAATTTGTTGAAAGATTTAATGCACTAACATAATTTCCGCCTATAAAATCTGAATTTTCCACAGGACCAATTTTACCTTTTTGAAAACCTCGAAGTTTACTGTAAGGTACGTTAGCTCTTTTCGATATCCTTACATCTGAATTATCTAAAGAATTTACAGCTTTAAGATAAAAGCTGGCTTTACCGACTAAGTCTGAGGATTTATTAAGTGTTTTGTATTGAGTAAATATAAAAGTATTTGTAATTTCGTTATTTCCTGAAACTATAGGTAGAGCTTGATAAAATGAAGTTTTATTTCCAGATGTAGTTCTATAAGAAGAATTTCTTAAATCGTAATTTAAGCCATAATTAAAATAAAAGTCTTCGTAATTACCTTCTTGTTTTTTTAGATTATCTGAAGCAGAAGAATTTGTTCTTAAATCTTCCAACGATAAATCTATTTCGGGGCTAAAAAAAAGATTCTCCATTTGTTCAAATTCAGTCCCAATTGAAAATCCAGTGTTAGATACTTTGTAACCATAATCTTTTAAATTGTCAGTTGTTATTGATTTTACTGAAGTGAATAAAGTATTGTCAGTATATGCAAAATTAGGTTTAGAATATATAAATTGGCCTTTGATACTATCTTCTGAAATTTCTAAATTTGTATTGAGATTTATTCCCTTTCCTAAGAAATTTTTTTCTACAATTCCACCTCCTATTGTTGAACCACCTGTACCTACTCCCGCACCAAGTGATATTTCTCCAGTAGGTTGTTCTTCAACTTTAAGATTAATTATTTTGAGATTAGGTGTATTTCCATCGATTATTTCAGAGTCAACAGACTTAAATATACCAGTGGACTTTAACTTACCAATGGATTTATTGAAAAGTAACTTATTGAGAGGATCCCCCTCATCAACTATTAATTTATTTCTAATAACTTCTTCTATAGTTTGAAAATTACCAAAAATATTAATACGCTCCACATAAAACTTTTGGGAATCGACCACTCTGAAATCAAAATTAATCTTATTATTATCTATTGTTGATTCAGCTACTTCCGCATTCATAAAATCATAAAGTTTTAATGAAGCAACTTTATCAATTTCCTCTAGAATGAAATTGATATTATCAAGAGAATATTTTTTATCTTTTAATTTCTTAAATCTTTTTTCGATTTTTAAAAAATCTTTTTTATCATAATCCTCTGGTAATGATAAAGTAAAATCATTAAAATAAAATTTTTCTCCAGCATTAATATTAAAAACAAGTTTAAAAGAATCTTGATTGTTTAATTCAGCAAAGGAATTTACAATTTCAACATTATAATATCCTTGATTTAAATAAAAATTTTTTAAAAGACGCTGATCAAGATTAATTAAGGATTGATTTAGATAAACTTTATTTGAAACAAATTTCCAGAACTTATGTTCTTCAGAGGCTATAACTTCAAGCAATTTTTTATCTTTAATTTTTTTGTCACCAATAAAAACGATTTCTTTTATTCTAGCTTTTTCTCCTTGGTCTATATTTATTTTTAGTCTAATTGAATTTAATTGATCATTTTTTTGAAAAGATGAATCTACTTTAGCAAAATAATATCCTGTTGACTTTAAAATATTCTTAATTCTATTTATATCTTGATCTAGATCTTTATCTGTGAATGACTTTCTATTTTTTAGATTCATATTATCTTTTATAAATGTCAGTAAAGATTTATTTTTAATTCCAGAAATTTCTATATCTTCTATTATTGGATTTTCTACAACATCAATCTTTAAAATATTGTTTTCTAAAGACATCTTGAGATCTTTAAAAAAATTAGTTTCGTAAAGTTTCTTTAAAGAAATATTTAAATCTTCATTTGTTAAATCATCATTTAATGATATTTTACCAAGAACTTGGATGGTTTCATTTGAAATTCTTTTATTTCCATTTATTTCAATTTTATTTACAATTTCCGCATTCGAAAAAGAGAATAAAATAAAAAAAGTTATAAATGATCTAATATATAATTTATGCATAAAAATAGTTTCTTATATACCTAAAGAGTCCATTTTTAAACTTACATAATCTCTTAAATTATAGACCTCTTTTACATTTTTGGGCTCAAATTTCTTAAATTTTCGAAATTCTTTAATGTTAGAATATTTATCAATTAATTTAATTAAATTTTGATAGTCAATCTTATTTTCTAAAAACTTATGTACCAAATAATCATTAACTGTAATTAAAATTGTTTCAAAAAGAGAGTTGTGATTTGGGATTTTATCCAAAATTTTTATAAGTGGAAATTTCTTCCTATCAACTTTTTTTAAATTCAAATTATTTAAATGATCAATGTTTAAATCTTTACTTTTAATAGTATTGCTATCATTCGAATAGATTGTATTAAAGATTGGAATAATCATATCTGCATCATGAACGAGTATCTTATTAAGACCATTTTTAAATTTAACTATTGCATGAGCATATGATTTTTCATGTATTAAAATTTTTATTTGTGAATGTGATAAGTTAAAAATTCTTTGAGTTTCAATTACTTCAAAAACTTTATTCATCATTGTTGCTGAGTCTATTGATATTTTTTTTCCCATAGACCAGTTTGGATGTTTTAATGCAGTTTTTAGTTTTGCTTTTCTAATTTTATTTAATGACCATTTTAAAAAAGGTCCGCCAGAAGCTGTAATATAAACTTTGTCTATTAAATTTTTATTTATATTTTTTGTTAAAGACCATATTGAAAAATGTTCTGAGTCTACAGGTATAAATTCAGTCTTGTTTTTTTTAATTGATTTGTTGATTAAATTCCATCCAGAAATTATTGCCTCTTTGTTAGCAATAGCAATTTTTTTTGTATATTTTATTATATTTAAAGTTGGCTCCAGACCTTCTAATCCTGTAATTGAACACATTGTATAATCTAATTTAGACTTAAAAATTTTATCGAAATTTTTAAAATCATTGTAAATTCTAATTCCTTTGATTTTTTTATTTAAAGCTACTTGGTAACTTTTTTTGTTAGTAATAATTATATTTTTTACTCTAAGAGTTTTTGCTTGTTTTAAAAGTTTAACATGATTTTTTTGAGCACTTAATAGAACAACTTGAAATTTTTTTTTATTTTGTGAAATAATTCTTATTAAACTTTTACCTATTGATCCTGTAGATCCCAAAATTGCAATTTTTTTTTTCATTTAAATATTTCAATTAAATAAATTAAGTATGAAAATGGAAACGCAAAAATCATTCCATCAACTCTATCTAAAATTCCACCATGGCCTGGAATAATTTTTCCTGTATCTTTAATCTTGGATAATCTTTTAAAATATGAAATGATTATATCTCCAATTTGACTAAATGAAGAAATTAACATAACAAGAATAAATATTAATATATCAAATTCAATTTTTTTTAAGTTTAGTAAATATGAATAATTTAAAAAGATATTCATTGAAATAATTGAAAAAAGGTAACCACCAATTACTCCTGAATAAGTTTTGTTAGGACTAATTTTAGTTAATTTTGGTCCTTTAAATAATTTCCCTGAAATATATCCGCCGATGTCAGTTGATATACAAATAATAATAATGAATATAAATGTCCACAAGCTATCTTCTCTAAAAAAATATGCTGTATAGAAAGATAAAATTAAAAAAAGAATTCCAAATAAATAATATTTCTTTTTTTTACTCATCATATGCCATTCGTAAAGAGTCACGGTGAGACAAATAATTAGAAAAAAATTGAAAAAAAACGATCCTTTAATGATGAAAAAAAAACTTAACGGTATCAGTATTAATGAACTTAATATTCTTTTTTCAAATTCTTTTTTCATTAAATATTTCCAAAGTTTCTTTTAATTGATTTATAATTTTTAATTATCTTACTATAATCTCTTTCATTAAATTCAGGCCATAATTTTTTTTCAAAGAAAATTTCTGAATACGCAATCTGCCATAACAAAAAATTACTTAATCTTTTTGTATTACCTGTTCTAATCAGTATATCTGGATCTGGTATATTGCTTGTTTGAAGATATTTGGATAAATTTTTTTCATTAATTTTTTCCTTATTTTTACTCATTTTTTTGAAAGCATTTATAATCTCGGATTTTGAACCGTAATTTAAAGCTAAATTGATTTGTAATTTTGAATTTTTTAATGTTTTTTTTTCTGATAATTCTAACAATCCATTTAAACGACTGGAAAAATTTTTAACCCCAATTATTTTTAATTTTATATTTTGTTTATGAAGATCGTTTATTCTATTAATCAAAAAATTTTGTAAAAGATTAAACAAATAGTTGATCTCACTTTTTGGTCTTTTCCAATTTTCTGTAGAAAATGCATACAAGGTTAAAAATTTAATATTATGCTTTATTGTACTCTTTATGATTTTTTCAACGGTCTCTAGCCCTGCTTTGTGTCCTGCGTTTCTTGAATTTTTATATTTTAACCCCCACCTACCGTTACCATCCATTATGATGGCTACATGATTTAATGGGTTCATATTGTCATTATTTCCTTTTCTTTGCTTGTGACTTTTTCATCAACAATTTCTATATGCTTATCAGTTAAAGTTTGAACATTTTTTTCAAAAGACTTTTCATCATCTTCACTTATTTCCTTAGATTTGAGCATTTTTTTTAATTCTTCATTTGCATCTCTTCTAATATTTCTAATAGAGATTTTACATTTTTCTCCCATGGTTTTAATTAATTTTTTAAGTTCAGCTCTTCTTTCCTCATTTAATTCTGGAACTGGCAATCTTAACAATTGGCCATCAATTTGAGGATTTAATCCTAATTCAGATTTTTTTATAGCGGCATCTACTAAAGGAACATTATTTTGATCCCATACTTGAATATTAATCATTCTGGGTTCTGGAGTAGTGATACTTCCAACTTGATTAATTGGCATTTGTTGGCCATAAACATCAACTTTAACAAGATCTAACATAGCGGCATTTGCTCTGCCTGTTCTTAATGAGGATAATTCTTTTGAAAATACCTCAATAGCTTTATCCATTTTTAAGCTATATGATTTTTCATTGAACATTTATTCACCTATTTTAATTCTGCTAAATTCCTTTATCCTTAAATCGTTAACAGCTAATTCCTTTAAAACATCTTGAACTTTTTTCTTGGGCTCCATAACCCATGCCTGTGTTAAAAGTGAATTCTCTTCTTTAAATTTATTCATTTTACCTAAGCTTATTTTTTTTGCAATATCATCAGGTTTTCCCAAATTTTTAAGTTCTTCAGTCACAAGTTGTTGTTCTTTATCAATTATTTCTTTATCAATTAATTTTGATTCTAATGCTAATGGATTTGAGGCAGCTATATGCATAGATAATTGTTTTCCAAAAGTTTTGATAATTTCAGAATTTTCTTTAGTCTCTAAAGAAACGACAACAGCTAATTTAGCTAAATTATCTTTCACTACAGTATGCAAATATTGAAAATTAGTTGTACTTGAATTAGAGATAGTTTTAGTTTTGCCAATTGTAATTTTTTCACCAATTTTTGCAATTAATGCTACTAAATTATTCTCAACAGTTTCCCCATTTTTCATTTTAGTTTTATTTAATTCGTTAATATTAGAATTATTTTGATTATTTAAATCACTCAATTCTTTTACAAAATTTATAAAGTCCTCATTTTTTGCCACAAAGTCTGTTTCACAATTTACTTCAATAATTGATGTTTTTTTTTCGTCACCACTAACAGCAACAACCCCTTCTTTAGCATCTCTTGACATTTTTTTTGATGCTTTAGAAATTCCTTTAACTCTTAAAATTTCAACAGCTTTTTCTAGGTCACCTCCAGACTCTTTAATTGCTAAATTACAATCTTTAAAGCCCGCACCTGTAGCCTCTCTTAATTTCTTAACTTTTTCAATGTCACTCATGTTAATTTAATTTCTTTTCTTTCTTTTTTGTAAACTTTTTTTCTAATTTTTCTCTGTCAATTTCAGCAACTGTTTTTTTGGCTTTATCAGTATCTTTTTTTTCAGAAGCTTTCTTGGGCTCTGGAGTAGGAGCTTCCTTTTTAGCGTTGACTATAGTTTCTTTAATTAAATTACAATAAAGATCAATTGCTCTTCTTGCATCATCATTTCCAGGTATTGGAAAGTCAATTCCATCTGGATTAGAATTACTATCTAAAATAGCAATGATGGGAATTCCTAACTTAACTGACTCTTGAATTGCTAATGACTCATAGTTTGTATCTATTATAAACACTAGATCAGGAATTTTTTTCATATCCGCTATTCCACCAAGAGATCTTTGTAGTTTATCTTTCTTTACACTCATTTTTAGGAGTTCTTTTTTTGTAAAACCTCTATTTTCAGACACTAAGTCAGCCTCTAACCTCTTAAGTTTCTTAATCGAATTTGAGATAGTGCCCCAGTTAGTGAGCATACCTCCTAACCATCTGTAATTAACAAAGTATTGATCGGTATCTTTTGCCACTTCTGCAATAGCTTCTGAAGCTTGTTTTTTTGTGGATACAAATAAAATTTTTCCATTGTTAGCGATTATGTCATGAACCTTTGCAAGAGCTGTTTTGGTTAACTCTAATGTTTGTGTAAGATCAATTATATGAATTGAGTCTCTTTTTCCAAAAATGTACTTTTTCATTTTTGGGTTCCATCTTAATGTTTTGTGGCCGAGATGAACTCCAGCCTCTAATAATTGTTGTATCGTTACATTTGGTATCTTCATATTTATTCCCGGTTAAGCCACCACAGTAATTTCCAAAATGGACCGGAGGTATAAAACCAAATACTGTGTGCGTATTTATTTAAAATTAGAGATTACTTACAAAAATTTCGATTGATAAACAAGCACTAATTTAGTTAATTATTGCAAATATTTCCTTATTTCTTAGTAGATTTATTGTCTTTCTGTCTAAATTTCTTTTGTTTGATAAACGAAAATTTAAATTTTTGTTATCATCTTTAAGTTTAATATTAATCAATGTATCTCCGTTTTTATCTAGAAATTTTTTAATTTCTTCAAGTTCATTAATAGACTTAATATTGAACGTAGCTTCACCTATTGGTTTATTGAGTAAATCTTTTAAAGATCCAATTTTTTTTACATTAATTCGTCTAAATCTATTATCTTCATTTAATGTAGATTTTATAAGTGATAAAATTAAAGAATTACCCTCTTTTAAAATATCACGATTCATCTCTAGAATATCTGAAAAAATAAATAATTCAAAAACACTTTGCAAATCAGTCAATTTTAAAACAGCGTATGTATTTCCTTTTGATGTTTTTCTCTCTTGAATTTTTAACAGTGTTGCCGCAATATTTAATTCAACCGAATTTTCATTATTATTAAAAGTTTCAAAATCAGCAATTTTATAATCGTCAAATATATCTTTAAATTGATTCAATGGATGGTCGGAAATGAAAAAACCAACTGCTTCAAATTCTTTTGACAGTCTTTCTTCAAATTTCCAATCATCAATTTTTTGAATAATTTCATTATCGTTATTATTAGTTTCACCAAATAAATCAATTTGGTTAGCTAATTTATTTTCGAAAATATTTTTTGATTTTGCTATCAACGATGGTATCGAATTAAATAATGATTGTCTATTATCATTTAAATTATCAAATGCTCCAGCTTTAACTAACCCCTCTAATTGAAGCTTGTTTATATCTTTGGGATTTACTCTATCTATAAAGTTATTGATAGACGTAAACTTACCATTAGAGGTACGCTCTTCAATTATATTAGATATTGACTCATATCCGACAGCTTTAATACCGCCCAAAGCATAATAAAAATTATCCTCATCTGTTTTAAAATCTGCATAACATTTGTTAATATCTGGTCTGGTAACACTAATTTTTAATCTTTTAAGCTCTTCATAAAATTCACTCAGTTTGTTTTGATTAGAAATATCCATTGTCATAGATGCTGCCATAAATTCTTTTGGATAATATGTTTTTAAAAAAGCAGTTTGATAAGAAATAATTGCATATGCAGCTGCATGACTTTTATTAAATCCATATTCAGCAAAAGGTTCAATTTTTAAAAAAATACTTGCAGCAACATCTTTGCCTATTCCATTTTTTAAAGCTCCAGCAATAAAGTTTTGTTTTTGCTTCTCTAGTTCTGCTCTCTTTTTTTTACCCATTGCACGTCTCAAAATGTCTGCTTGACCAGCTGTAAAACCAGATAATTTTTGGGCAATCTGCATCACTTGCTCTTGATATATAATTACACCGTATGTAGGTTTCAAAATATCCTCTAGTAAAGGATGTAAATAATCTGGTGTTTGTCTTCCATGCTTACAATCATTATAAATAGAAATATTGTTCATTGGTCCTGGTCTGTATAAGGCTACTAGAGCTATTATATCTTCAATATGATTTGGTTTCATTTGAATCAATGCTTCTCTCATCCCTGCACTTTCGATTTGGAATAATCCCACAGTTTTACCAGATGATAGTAAATCAAAAACTTTTTGATCCTCAAAACTTATATTTTCAATATTAAATTTATTATTTTTTTTTCTTATTAATTCTTGAGTATTATTAATAACCGTTAAGGTTTTTAACCCAAGGAAGTCAAATTTTATGAGCCCAGCGTTTTCAGCAGAGTACATATCAAATTGAGTTGATGGTAATAATAAATTTGCAGCCGAGTCCTTATAAAGTGGCACAATTTCGCTAAGTTTTTTATCAGCAATAACTACGCCCGCTGCATGAGTAGCAAAATTTCTATTTAAACCCTCTAACTTAAGGGAAAGCTCTGTAAGTTTTTTTACTCTTGGATCTTCATTAATTAATTTTTGCAGTCTTGGCTCACTTCCTATGCATTCGCTCAAGTTTTGAGGTCTTGATGGATCAAAAGGTATCATCTTTGAGATACTGTCAACAAAACCATATGGTAGACCTAAAACTCTTCCAACATCTCTAATAACCATTCTAGCTTTAAGTTTTCCGAAAGTAATTATATGAGCAACACTATCTTTATATTTTTTTGTTAAATACTCAAAAACCAAATCTCTTTTTTCCTCACAAAAATCAATATCAAAATCAGGCATAGAAATTCTATCTGGATTTAGGAATCTTTCGAAAATTAGATTAAATTTAATAGGATCTACATTTGTAATAGATAGACACCAAGCTACTAATGATCCAGCGCCTGATCCCCTACCAGGTCCAACTGGAATATTATTTTCTTTCGCCCATTTTATGTAATCTGACACAATTAGGAAGTAACTTGCATAATTCATTTCATTTATAATTTGTAATTCATGCTCAAGTCTATCTTTATACTTTGCGTAATTAGGATTTGATGAAAAATTTTCTGAAATAATATTAAAAATTTTTTTAAACTTATCATTGAGTCCATCTAAAGATTCTTTTTTTAAAATTTCCTCTGCGTTTCCTCCCTTGTCTGAACTAATATTTGGTAAAATTGGATCGGAGTTCAATGGTCTAAAGCTACATCGGCTAGGGAAATTATAATTATTTTCCAATGCCTCAGGTAAATCATTAAATAAATCTAACATTTCATCATTAGTCTTGAAAAAATGTTGATCAGTTAATCTAAGTCTATTTTTTTCATTTACATAAGTTTTATTCTTAATGCAAATTAATGCATCATGAGCCTCATGCATTTCTTTGTTTATATAAAAAACTTCATTTGTAGCTATTATTGGAATTTCTAGTTCATATGACTGATTTAAATTAAATTTTTCAAAACTAACTTCATTTAAATCTCCATGACGCTGAATTTCTATGTAAAACCTATCTTGAAAGCTAGACTTTAATTTTGAACATAGCTCTGTTATTTCAGATAATTTTCCTTTTTCAAAAAGTTGTCCGAAAAATCCATTGCTTGTTCCTGAAAAAATAGCTACTCCTTTATTATCATTAAGTAACTTATTAAAATCTAAATGTGGCTCGGAAAGATCGTCGTTATCAAGAAATGATGCTGAAGATAATTCAATTATTTTTTTATAACCTTTTTCATTTAAAGCATATAGAGGTAGTAAACCTATTGTGCCATTATACTTAAAGTTGATTTGAGTTCCTATTACTGGATGTGTGCCAGATTTTGATATTTTTTCAGCAAATTCTAAAGCACCACATAAATTTGAAGTATCACATAATCCTAGGGCTTTTACTTTATTTTCCTTAGAATAATTTTTTAAATCATCTATTTTAATTGCACCTTCACATATTGAATATTGTGAATGAATCTTTAAGTGATTAAAATTTTGATTTTTTGACTCTTCCATTAATGGGCCTCATATTACCATTAACCATTTCCAATAAGCAATCGGACTTATTAGCAAAAAATCTATTATGAGTTGCAAATATTATAATTCGATTACTATTTATTTGATTTTTTAGTATTTCAAATATTTCTTTGGCTGCTGCAAAATCAAGGCTTCCCGTAGGTTCATCTGCTAAAATAATTTGAGGTTTGTTTATTATTGCTCTTGCAATGGAAACTCGTTGTTTTTCTCCCCCGGATAATTGTGAAGGGTAATGATCTGATCTGTTATTAAGTCCAAATTTTTGAAGCAACTTTTTTGCCTTAGATATTGATATGTTTTTTTTATAGCCAGCTGCCATACTAGCTAAATAAATATTTTCTAAGGCTGTAAAATCTGGGAGTAAGTTGTCTTGTTGGTAAATTATTCCAATTTTTTTTGATCTTAAGATGTCGTTGGTATCTGAATCATTAAAATCAATTAATTTATTTTCAATTTTAATCATACCAGAATTAGGTCTATCAATTAAAGATAATAGATTTAAAAGAGTTGATTTTCCTGAACCAGATGGCCCCATTATAGAATAAATTCTTCCACTTTTAAATTTAAAAGAGATTTTTTTTAAAACTTTAATTTTTTTTGTAGCGTCAAATGATTTACTTATGTTTGAAAGTTGTATCATGTTATTCATATTTCAAAGCTTTGATTGGATCAAGTTTTGCTGCTTTAAGTGCTGGAAAAATTGAAACAATTACTGTTATAAAAATAGAACTTAATGAAATTATCATAATTGATGAAATGTTTATTTCTGATGGCATAGAACTTAAAAAATAAATTTCTTCAGGAAATAAACTAATATTAAAAACTGTACTCAATATTTTTCTTAAGTCTTCAATATACATAGAAAATATTACACCAAGTATAATTCCAAAAATAGTTGCGGATATCCCTATTATTACTCCAACTAAAAAAAATATTTTTATTATAGATTTATTTAAAACACCAATGGATTTTAAAATCGCTATTTCTCTTGTCTTGTTCTTAACTAAAATAGTTAAACCAGAAATAATATTAAATGCAGCTACAATAATTATTAGAGATAAAATGATAAACATCACATTTCTTTCAACTTTTAAAGCAGAAAATAACGATTGATTCATGTCAGACCAGGTATAAATAAATTCATTCGGAAAATTACTTTGAACAATTGTTTTTTGATAATCAATATTTTGAGGGTTTTTAAGATAAATCTCTAAATTTCTTTTATCTTTATTTAAATTGAGAAATTCCTCCAGAGTTTCTAAATTTATAAAAGCAATATTATTATCAAAATCTATCAAACCACTTTCAAATATAGATGAAACTATAAATGTTTTTTGTTTAGGAAGATTTCCAATAATAGTTTCAATGCCTGCTGATGACATAAGAGTCACGCTGTCTCCAATATCAAGACCGAGAGTAAAGCTCAGTTCTTTTCCAAGTGAAATATAATTTTTAGACAAAGTTTGATTATTTCCCAAGTATTTATTATTTTCAAAAACTTTAAGTTTTGAAAAATCATTACTTTTATAACCTCTTAAAAAAATACCTTTTGAATTATTACTATTTATTATTATTGCTTCTCCTGAATTACTAAAAATAAAATTACTTGATATCTTTTTTAAATTTTCATCGATCGTATCGATTTGTAACTGACTTTCATAAGGTTTAACTGTTATATGAGCATTAAAACCAACAATTTTATTTATTAATTCTGTTCTAAAACCATTCATTACTGACATAACAATTATTAGTACCGCAACACCGAGTCCAATACCTATAAAAGAAAAAATAGAAATTATATTTAAAAAACCATCTTTTTTTCTGGCTTTTAAAAATCTAAAAGTAATCTCTTTTTCTAAAGTGGAAATCAATTTTTTGCTTTTTGTTCTTTAATAATTTGAATAATTTCAGACAATTTATTTTTTTTTGTTTCTTTTCCAATTTCTTGAAATTCTAACAAATCTCCTTCAGTTTGTTTTCCAATAATTATTTGGAAAGGTACACCAATTAAATTCATCTTTTTTATTTTAGAGGATAAATTTTCATCAGTATCGTCAATTATAGATTCAATATTATTTTTATTTAATTCAAAATAAATCTTCTTTGCTTTTTCAAGAGCACTGTTATCATTTTTATTTATCATAGGAATAATTGCAATATCATAAGGAGCAACAGAAATTGGCCATTTCATGACTTCGTTTTTTTCATCATATTTAGCCTCTATTATTGCACCTACCAATCTGGATACGCCTATGCCGTATGAACCCATTTTAACAAAATCTTTTTTACCACCAGGAAGATCGACAGATGCGTTCATGGGTTTTGAATATTTATCGCCAAAATAAAAAATATGACCAACTTCAATCCCTTTTGTTTTTAAACGATAATTTTCTGAAACATTTTTTTCAAATTCATCTTTATTAAATTTCTCATCAGTTACAGCGTAAAATTCCTCAAATTTGTTTCTTAACTTATTTAAAGAATCTTTTTCTAATTTAGTTCCGTCGCTAGTCACTTCAAAAATTCTCTTATCTGTAAAGATCTTACTTTCACCTGTTTCTGCTAATATTATAAATTCATGAGAAAGATTTCCTCCAATTGGACCAGTATCTGCCGCCATAGGTATCGCAATAAGATCTAATCTTTTAAATGTTTTTAGATAAGATAAAAAAAATTTATTATAAGAAAACAATGCTTCTTCATCTGAAATATCAAATGAATATGCGTCTTTCATATAAAACTCTCTGCACCTCATTATTCCAAATCTAGGTCTTACTTCATCTCTAAATTTCCACTGAATATGATATAAAAGTTGAGGAAGAGACTTGTAAGACTTTATAGATGATCTAAAAATATCTGTAACTAATTCTTCGTTAGTGGGCCCATAAAGCATTTCACGATCTTGTCGATCTTTAATTCTGAGCATCTCCTCGCCATAATCCTTATAACGACCACTTTCCTTCCATATTTCACTCGATTGGATTGTTGGCATTAAAATTTCTTGTACACCTATTTTATTTTGTTCTTCTCTCACAATATTTTCTATTTTTTTCATAATTCTAAAACCAAGTGGTAACCATGAATAAATACCTGCTGATGATTGCTTTATCATTCCAGCTCTTAGCATTAATTGATGAGATTTTATTTTTGCTTCAGATGGATTATTTTTAAGAATTGGGATAAATGATTCTGAAATATACATACTAAGTGATTATATTTCTTAAATTCAAATATTCAAATTTCATTAACAAAAAGATTACTATGAATAAAATCGTTGTTATACCAGTACAATAAATGAACTTTTTTAACATTTTTGGATTTTCTGGGGATCCTGCGTCTTCACCATCAATTTTGACTGGTTTTTCTCTTTCTACATCAATTGGTAAAATTGCAAAAAATACAATCCACCAGATAATTATATAAATTATGGCTAAACCTGTGGGGCTCATTAAATTTTAACTAAATTAATATTAGTAAAAGGTTTTTTACCTGTTTTTTCTTTTGCATATTTTCTACAAGAAATTTTAATAGCATCTATAAGACTATATTCTTGTTTTTTACTTGTTAGTTTAAATGATCTTGTTGTTTTCTCTATTTCATATTCGAGACCATATATAAATTCTTCTCTTTCATATATAGGAAGGCCTTTAAAACTAATAACTGGATTATTATGAATATTGCCCTTAGGGGTAATCATAATTGTAATTTCCAAATATCCATTTGCTGATAAATTTTTTCTATCTTTAATAGAACTAGAATCTTCTTCAACACTTATATTGCCATCTAAATATAATCTTCCACTTGGTGCCTTATCGTAAACTTCAGGTTCGTTGCCAGGATACAATCTTACAATATCTCCGTTTTCTACTTGAACAGGATGAGGTACCTTCATTTCTTTAGCAAAATTAATGTGTTCAATCATATGTCTATGTTCTCCGTGAACCGGGATAACACATTTAGGCTTAACCCATTGATACATATCTTTTAAATCTTCTCTATTAGGATGTCCCGAAACATGAATAAACTCTGTTTCTTCAGATATTACTTCAATACCTTCTTTTACTAATTGATTATGTAGTTTGTAAAGTTTTTTTTCATTACCAGGTATAATTTTTGAGGAAAAGATAACTGCATCTCCTTTTTCGATAAACACATCTGGATGAGAATAATTTGATATTCTCATCATTGCGCCCATTGGCTCACCTTGGCTACCTGTACATAAATAAACAATTTTTTCTCTTGAAAATTTTTTTGCCTCTCTTGGATCAATTGGTTCTATGGTATTTTGTAAATATCCACATTGTTTAGCAGCTTTATAAATTCTATGCATAGATCTTCCAACTAAAGATATTTGTCTTCCAGTTTTTTCCGCACAATAAAAGGCTGTTTCCATTCTAGCTACATTTGATGCAAAAGAAGTTATGATTATTCTTTTTTTTAGACGACTCATGATATTTAAAATATTTTTTCTCACATCTAATTCAGACCCAGACCTCCCGGCACTAAAAACGTTAGTGGAATCACAAATCATTGCCAAAACTCCTTCATTCCCGATTTCTTTTAATCTTTTAGAATTTATCTCATCACCAATTAAAGGATTTGGGTCAACTTTCCAATCTCCAGTGTGTAAGATTACACCTGCTGGGGTTTTTATTCTAAGACCGTTTGGCTCTAAAATTGAATGAGTTAAAGTAATATATTCTATATCAAAAATACCTAGTTTTACATTTCCATTTAGCTCAACGATTTTTAAATCCTTAGTTATATCAACTTGTTTTTCTTTAAATTTTTCTTTAATTAAAACTGCTGTGAACGGTGTTGCATAAATTTTACATTTAAGTTTTGGCCACAGGTGTGCAATAGCTCCAATGTGATCCTCATGAGCATGAGTTAATACAATACCTAGCAAATTATCTTTTCTTTCAACAATAAAACCTGGGTCAGGATAAATAAGATCTATCCCTGGAATTGTGTCATCTGCAAATGTGACACCTATATCTACCATTATCCATTTGTGATCTCCTGGACTCCCATATCCAAAAAGATTCATATTCATTCCAATTTCACCAGATCCTCCCAGAGGACAAAATAATAATTCTTCTTTCATCTATTTAATCAGTTTAGAAATTTTAATAAGACCTTTTACAGTAATAAGTTTGTCTTGTATTACATTAGTTTTAATAGAATTTTTAAATAATTCTGAAAATCCACCTGTTATTATTATCTTAAAGGGTCTTTTAATCTCTTTCTTAATCATATTCAGAATATTGTCAATTAAACCTGCGTACCCCCAAAAAAAACCAGACCTTACAGCAGAAATTGTATCGTTACCTATAATTTTATTAATTTTTTTAAGATTAATTTTTGGTATTAATGTTGCTTTGTCAGAAAGAGTATTTAAAGAAATTTTGACACCTGGGGCAATTACACCTCCATGATAGGTATTTTTAATAATAACATCAAAGGTGGTAGCTGTTCCAAAATCTATAATTACAAAGTTTTTTTGCAGATTAATTAAGCTTATAGCATTAGTTAATCTATCAGATCCAACTTGACTAAAGTTGGCTTTAATCTTAATTAAAGATTTTAAATTTAATTCTTTAATTTCATAACATCTAACTTTAGTTTTACTTTTTAAAAAATTTTTAATTGATTTAAACGTTATTGGTACAACACTACAAAATAATATTTTTTCTATTTTTTTATAATCCTTTACTAAAAAATCGAATTTTGATTTAAGAATCTTTTTATTAATATTCTTAGATAAAAAATTTATATTTTTTAAAATTTGATTATTCGAATTTACTAAATAAACTTTAGTTTCTGAGTTACCAATGTCTCCTAAAATATACATTTTTAGTATTTCCCTTTTGAAAAGTAAAATTTTGATAATTTTTTTTCAAAAATATTCTTTAAATTTTTTTCAATAATTTTTTTTTCAATTTTTTTTTTGGTTAGATCAAAAAGATTTGTTGTAGGATAATTCTTAATTAGTGGACTTTTGATCAAATTTACACCTATTCCAACTATCATATATTTTTCATTTAATTTATTAATAGTTTCTTGTAATATGCCACATATCTTTTTTTTATGTATCAATAAATCATTAGGTTTTTTGTAAAGAATTCTATTTTTATAATATATAGACAGTAATTTTTTTACCAAAATACAATTAATTAAAGTTAATTGACTTATAGATAAACTTAAATTTTCAAGATTATAAAAAAAACTTACAAATAAATTACCTTTATAGGAAATCCATTTTTTTCCATACTGCCCTCTACCCGATTTTTGCAAATCTGAGATAATCATTCCATTCTTACAATTGGAATTTTTAAGAATTCTAATAGCCGTTAGATTTGTACTTTTGACTCTTTTGAATCGAAAAATTTTAAATTTCATTAAATAACATTTATTCTTGCTACAATTTCTATTAACTGGCTAGGGAATACAAAATATATTAAGATTAATAATGTTGAAACTGATAAAGAAAATTTTAACCAAAAACCGTGATCTGTGTCATACTTTTCTTTTTCCTCATCAAAATATATAATTTTTATTATTCTGAGATAATAAAATGCCGCTATTACTGTCGCTAACAATCCAACTATAGCTAAAAAATACATTGACTGTTCCACTACAGACTTAAAAATATAAAGTTTAGCAAAAAAACCTGCCAATGGTGGGATGCCAGCTAAAGAAAATAATATTATCAACAAAGACAAAGATAATAATGGGTGATTTTTTGATAATCCTGATAGATCTTCTATATTTTCATAATATTCATTATTTCTTCTCATCATTAATAAACAAGAGAATAAACCAAGATTCATTATCACATAAATAGTAATGTAAATTATGGAACTTTGTATCCCCTCATTAGAACCAGTGGCCAAACCTGCTAATACATAGCCAATATGTCCAATCGAACTATAGGCTATAAGTCTTTTTAGGTTTTTTTGACCAATTGCAGCTATTGCTCCTAATAACATTGATGCAATTGACAAAAAAATCAAAATCATTTGCCATTGATCGATTAAATTTAAAAAAGGAACATATAAAAAACGAATAAAAACAGTAAGAGCAGCAATTTTAGGAACCATTGTGAAAAATAGAGTAACTGATGTCGGAGACCCTTCGTAAACATCTGGTGCCCACATATGAAATGGAACTGCAGAAATCTTAAATGCCAATCCAACTAGAATAAAAACTATTCCAAAAGTTAACATGTAATCATCGGTATTTAATTGAGTTGCAATTAAATTGAAATTAGTTGAACCAGTAAAACCATATATTAAAGAACAACCATAAAGTAATAAACCTGAGGACAGCGCACTTAACACGAAATACTTCAATCCTGCTTCAGATGAATTAAGCTGATCTCTATTAAAAGTAGCTAAAACATATAATGCTAATGACTGAAGCTCTAGACCCATATAAAATACTATTAAATCGTTAGAGCTTATCATTATCATCATGCCTAATACTGAGCTTAAAATTAATATTGGATATTCAATTTTAAAAATTTTAAATGTTTTAAGATAATTTGATGAAATTATTAAAACTAGAAATGCTGCTACTAAAGTTATAATCTTCATAAATGAAGATAAATAATCAATTATTATACTGTCATTAAATAAAAATATTTTTTTTATACTAACAGTTTCATTAAATACAATTACTGCAGTTACCAATAAAAATATTAATGAAATATTTTGTACTATTTTAGAACTATCTTTTTTAAAAACACCTAAAATTAAAAGAAACATAATTCCTAAAGATAAAAAGATCTCTGGTAAAACAAGCTCAATATTATTCATGATTAATTATTGACTAGATTAATATTATACATCTCAATTAAATCCGTTATAGAAACTTCTATTGTATTTATCAATGGATCTGGGTAAAAGCCAAAAAATAATATTGGTACAGCTAATGATGATAAAACAAATATCTCAGATCTTTTTAAGTCAATCATATCCTTTAATTCTGGGTTCACAAGCTTTCCAAAAATAACTCTTTTGTACAACCATAAAATATAAGCAGCCCCAAGAATAACTCCTACGCTTGCAAACACAGCTACTAAAATATTATCTTTAAATACACCTATTAAAATCAAAAATTCTCCAATAAAACCACTTGTACCAGGTAGGCCTAATGAACCTAAAACAAATATCATTAATAGAATTGAGTATTTTGGAACAACACTTACCAAACCACCATAGGTGCTTATCAATCTTGAATGCATACGATCATAAACAACTCCCACACTTAAAAAAAGAGCCGCTGAAATAAGTCCGTGACTTATCATTTGAATGATACTACCTTCTATGCCTTGCTGTTGAATTGTAAAAACTCCTATTGTCACAAAACCCATGTGCGCAACAGATGAGTAAGCAATTAACTTTTTCATATCTTCCTGCATTAAAGCTATCAAAGATGTAAAAATAATTGCTATAACACTTAAAGTATAGATAAGTGGAGTAAAAATTTCTGAAGCAACAGGAAATAGCCCTAGAGAAAATCTTATAAAACCATAACCAGCCATCTTAAGTAAAATTGCAGCTAATAATACAGATCCAGCTGTTGGTGCTTCTACATGTGCGTCTGGTAACCAGGTATGTACTGGCCACATAGGAGTTTTAACAGCAAAAGAACTAAAAAAGGCTAGCCAAAGTAAATTTTGATACTTAATATCTATACCATATTCATAAAGTAAAGTGATATCTGTTGTGCCTGTAATCCAATAAATTGAAATTATTGCAACTAACATTAATACTGATCCTAACAAAGTATATAGGAAAAATTTAAAGGCAGAATAGACACGTCTCTCACCACCCCAAATTCCAATAATTAGAAACATTGGAATCAATCCAGCTTCAAAAAATAAATAAAATATTATAAGATCTAAAGAGCAAAAAACTCCGATCATAAAAGATTCCATTATTAATACTGCAATTAGAAATTCTCTTAATCTTTTATTTATAGAATTGTTAATTGAAATTATACAAAGCGGTGTAATAAAAGTTGTTAAAATAATAAATAATATTGAAATTCCATCAATTCCAACTTTATAATTTATAAATCCCTTAATCCATTCTCTAGTTTCAATAAATTGAAATTCTGAAGTTGATTGATCAAATAATATCCACAAATAAATTGACAGAAAAAAATTTACTAAAGAGGTAAATAACGCAACATATTTTACCGTAATGTTGTTTTCCTTGCTGCTTTTTGTAAAAAGTAAAAATAATGCTCCAATTGTAGGTAATAAAATTAATGATGATAAAATTGGAAAATTCATTATTTAATAATTAAAAATGTTAATAATGCAGAAAAACCTAACAACATAACAAAAGCATATTGATATATAAATCCACTTTGAAATTTATTAGCTTTTAATGAAAATTTTTTTATAAGTCCCGCGATTCCATCTGGACCAAAACCATCTATTAATTTAATGTCAAAAAATTTCCAAAGAAACAATCCTAATTTTTTAGAAGGTAAAATAAATATTTTTTCATATAATTCATCAAAGTACCATTTATCTAATAAAAATTGATATAAAGGTTGATTAATTTCAACAATTCGTCTTGGTAAATCTTTATTTTTAACAAACAGGTAATATGAAATTGGTATTGATATAATTACTAAAACTGGCGTTAAAATTAGAAACCAAAATGGTGGGTGCTCCGTGCTAAGAGGTTCTAGAAATAAAATTGAATCATTCCAAAAACTATTAATCCCCTCTTTTCCGATAAAGAGCTCTTTAAAAAAAAAGCCCGCAAATACTGCTCCTATTGATAATATTACTAAAGGTATTAACATTACCAATGGGGAATCGTGTGTTTCTTCAATTTTAATTAATTTATTATTAAATTTTCCATGAAATGTTTTAAAGATTAATCTCCAAGAATATACTGACGTAAAAAAAGCAGTTACAATCCCAATCCCAGCAGCATAATAACCAGAAGTATTTCCTTTTAAATATGCAAACTCAATTATTGCATCTTTTGAGTAAAAACCTGATAAAAAAGGAAAACCAGTTAAAGCTAAAGTTCCTATTATCATCAATACATACGTGTAAGGCAATTTCTTATATACGCCTCCCATATTGTTAATATTTTGCTCATCCTTAAAGGCATGAATTACTGAACCAGAGCCTAAAAATAATAAGGCTTTAAAAAAAGCATGTGTAAATAGATGAAACATAGCAACATTATAAGCTCCAACTCCCGTTGCAAAAAACATGTAACCTAATTGACTACATGTTGAGTAAGCAATTATTTTTTTTATATCAGTTTGAACAAGTGCAACTGACGCTGCAAAAAAAGCTGTACTCATTCCAACTATCGTGATGACATTTAATGCCAATTCAGAGTATTCATATATAGGTGAGCACCTTACTACTAAAAAAACACCTGCTGTTACCATTGTTGCTGCATGTATAAGTGCTGAGACTGGCGTAGGTCCTTCCATGGCGTCAGGCAACCAAGTATGCAGAAATATTTGTGCCGATTTTCCCATAGCGCCTACAAATAAAAGTAAACAAATTAAATCAATAACATTGATATTTAACCCTAAGAAAATAATTTCTTTTTCTTTTATCGTTGGAATTAATTGAAAAACTTCTGAATAATTTACTGTACCAAACAAATAAAAAATTAAAAAAATACCAAGTGCAAATCCAAAATCTCCTACTCTATTTACCAGGAATGCCTTCATAGCAGCTGAGTTAGCAGAATCTTTTTTAAACCAAAATCCAATTAAAAAATAAGAGCAGAGACCAACACCCTCCCAGCCAAAAAATAATTGTAAAAAATTGTCAGAAGTCACTAACATTAACATTGCAAATGTAAAAAGGGACAAATAAGCCATAAACCTAGGTTTATGAGGATCGTGAGACATATATCCAATTGAATAAATATGAACCAAAGCTGAGACTGATGTAACTACAACTAACATTACTGCCGATAAAGAATCTATCTTCATAGACCAATTAACATCTAGAGATCCAGAATTAATCCATGTAGCGATAACTATATTTTCCTGATAACCATTAAATGTTACTTCATAAAAAACTATTGCTGATAAAATTGCAGAGATTACTACAAATAAACTTGTAACAATTTCAGAGTTTCTGTCTCCAATCAACTTTCCAAAAAATCCTGAAATTATAGAAGCTAACAATGGTAGTGCTATTATTAAAATCTCCATTCTATCCTTTTAACTTATCTATTTCCTCAACACGTATAGTTCCTGAATTTCTATAGTAAACAACTATAATCGCTAAACCTATTGCTGCTTCAGCAGCAGCTACAGTTAAGATAAATAATGTGAATACTTGTCCAGATAAATCATTTAAATAAATTGAAAAAGACACTAAATTTATATTTACCGCCAACAAGATCAATTCGATACTCATCAAAATTACAATAATATTTTTTCTATTTAAAAAAATCCCAACAATACCAATTGTAAATATAATAGCTCCTAATGTTAAGTAGTGTCCCAATCCAATTTCAATCATCAATTTTTACTCCCTTGTTATATGGTACTTCTAAAACTTGAACACCTTCAGATCTTTCACGAGAAATTTGTTTTATATAACTTTGTCTTTTTAATCCCTCTCTTTGTCTAAAAGTAAGAACAATTGCACCTATCATAGCAATTAATAGTATCATTCCACTAATTTGAAAAATATGAATATAGTCCGTATATAAAATTTGTCCTAACGAATGAGTATTTGTTAATTCATTTGATGGAATTAATATTTGTGAATTTAAAAGTTCAGGTTTGTACTTCCATCCACCTATAACTATTATTAATTCAAAAAAAATTAATGTGCTTATTATTAAACCAATTGGTATATGATTTGAATTTTCTGCTGAAGCAAACCATTGATTTTTTTGTTGAGCCACATTTAACATCATGACAACAAACAAAAATAATACAGCAACTGCACCTACATAAACAATGAGCATTATCATTCCTAAAAATTCTGCCCCAATCATAATAAAAAGGCATGAAATACTTATGAAATCTAAAATTAAAAAGAATACAGAATGGACTGTATTTTTTGATGCTGTAACCATGATTGCTGAAACAATCGCAATTAATGAAAATATATAAAAGAAAATTGCATGAGCCATTTAAATTATCTATATGGGTTATCTGTTTTAATATTTGAGGCCAAGATATTTTCCCACCTATCTCCATTGTCCAATAGTTTTTCTTTTGTGTAATATAGCTCTTCTCTCGTTTCAGTTGAGAATTCAAAATTTGGACCCTGAACAATTGCATCTACTGGACAAGATTCTTCACACAATCCACAATAAATACATTTCATCATATCAATATCATAACGAGTAGTTTTTCTGCTACCATCACTTCTTTGAGATGACTCAATAGTAATTGCTTGAGCTGGGCAAACTGCTTCACAAAGTTTACAGGCAATACACCTTTCCTCACCGTTCGGGTATCTTCTCAGAGCATGCTCACCTCTGTATCTTGGGCTAATTTTTCCTTTTTCAAAAGGATAGTTAATTGTTTTTTTTGGTTTAAATAATTCTTTAATAGCAATTAATAAACCACTCACAAAGTCAACCATTAGAATTGTTTTTAAAAATCTTGTAATTTTCATTTAATTTGTTGGTAATAGATTAAAGTAAAATAAATAACTCGCAGTTAAAACTACATAAATTAGAGACAGGGGTAAAAATATCTTCCATCCAAGTCTCATCAATTGATCATATCTATATCTTGGTACGATGGCTTTAACTAAGGCAAAAAGGATAAATAAAAATAATATTTTGAAAACTAACCATATGGGACCTGGAATTAAATTAAATGGATATAAATCTATTGGTGATAACCACCCACCAAGAAAGAGAATTGATCCAAGAGCGCACATTAATAAAATATTTGCGTACTCTCCCAACCAAAACATTGCATACATCATCCCTGAATACTCAGTTTGGTACCCTGCCACTAATTCAGCTTCTGCTTCAGGTAAATCAAATGGTGGCCTATTTGTTTCAGCTAATGCTGAAATAAAAAAAATTATAAACATCGGGAATAATGGAATAACAAACCAAACTTTTTGTTGAGCCATAACAATATCACTCAAATTGAGTGAACCAACGCATAATAAAACATTAATAATTATTATTCCTATTGATACTTCGTAAGACACCATTTGAGCAGCAGATCTAATTGCACCTAAAAAAGGATATTTAGAATTTGATGCCCATCCACCCATAATAATTCCATAAACACCTAAAGATGAAACTGCAAAAATATATAAAATCCCAACATTTATATCTGCTAATACCTGTTTTTCACTAAATGGTATTACAGCCCAGGCTATAAGAGCTAATGTCATAGTTATTATTGGAGCAAGAATAAAAATTATCTTATTAGAACTTGATGGAATTATAATTTCTTTAAAAATATATTTTAAAGCATCAGCCAAAGATTGTAACAAACCAAAGGGACCAACAACATTTGGACCCTGTCTTTTTTGAACAAAAGCCCAAACCCTTCTATCAAGCCAGACTATCATTGCAACAGACACCAATACTGGAACTAATAAAAATAAAATCTTATATATTTCTTGAAAAATGATTGTTATATAATCCATTTACTATCCCTCAGTACCTGTACGTTTTATTTCTAACTTTGAATTGTAACAATCAAGCATAGTCTTAGAAGCTCTAGCTATAACATTTGAAAAATAATAATCTTTATAAGTTACATTTAAATTTTCATTTTCAAAATTTTCATTACTTTTATTAACTATTGATGGTGGGTTTTGTTTTTCTTTTCTTAAATTCAAAAAATTAAACATGCTACTCTCAAGCTCTTCCTTATCATTAAAGAGTTTACGATTATTCATTATTTCAGCTAAATCATTAATTATTTGCCAGTCCTCTTTCGCTTCGCCCGGTGGATATGAGGCTTTGTAGGCTTTTTGCAACCTTCCTTCTAAATTGGTGTAATGACCTGATTGCTCAGTATATGCAGCGCCGGGTAAAATAATATCAGCAATTTCTGCTCCTCTATCACCATGGCTACCTTGATAAATAATGAACTCATTTTTTTTATTAAATTTCAAATCATCTTGTCCAAGCAAGTAAACAATTTCAAATTTATTTTCATTAAGTTCTTTCAATAAATTTTGATTATTATTGATAATTTCTAAATCTAAGTTTCCAACAGTAGATGCATCAGATGATAAAATATTAAATGGATTCCAGTTTTCTGTAAATTTTTGATTTTTAGCCAAAAATTCTTTTAAAATTGATAA
Organism: uncultured Pelagibacteraceae bacterium; assembly: GCA_902509725.1. The sequence continues at coordinate 42,039 of CABWYI010000001.1, forward strand.
AAGATGATTAGCTGATTTCAATCTTAAAAATGACTCACCAAATATTAATAATGGTTTTTTTGATTGTAAAATTTCTTTCGAAATTTGGTTTTTACCATCTATAATATTTTTAATGGTTTGAGTTTTTCCATCTAATGCTTGATAAGGATATGTTAAATCACCAACATCATTAAGTGATATTATTTTTGATTTTTTTTGTAGGTAAGTTTTTCTAATTCTTGCATTTATTATGGTTCCCTCAAATCTCGGGTTAGTGCCTATTAAAAAAATTAAATCAGACTCTTCTATTCCGTTTATTGATGAATTAAAAAGATAGTTTTCTCTAAAGGTTGTATCATAAAAAATATTTGTAGATCTAAAATCATAATTTTTACTATCCAATGTTCTTTCAAAAAATTCTTTAAATATAAATCCTGTTTCCATATTATTCAAATCACCAACAAATCCGCAAACTTTTTCTTTACTTGTATTTCCAAGTTTTGATTTAATTAATTTATAAACTTCATCCCAGTTAGCTTTTTCAAATTTGTTATTATACTTAATATAAGGGGTATCGAGTCTTTGATTTAGTAATCCATCACAAGCATATCTTGTTTTATCTGAAATCCATTCTTCATTAATGTCCTCATTTATTATAGGTAAAACTCTTTTTACCTCCCAATCATATGTGTCAACTCGTACATTAGATCCAATAGAATCCATAACATCTATTGTTTCTGTTTTTTTTAACTCCCAAGGTCTTGCTTCAAAAACATAGGGTTTTGAAGTTAATGCTCCCACTGGACAAAGGTCGATAACATTTCCAGATAATTCTGATTGTACTGATTGTTCTAAGTATGTTGTAATTTGCATATCCTCACCTCTTCCAATTGCACCTAGCTCAGGAACTCCTGCTACCTCAGTAGCAAATCTTACACATCTTGTGCAATGAATACATCTTGTCATTTGAGTTTTTATAAGCGGACCCATATTTTTATCTGGAACAAATCTTTTGTTTTCCTTAAATCTTGACTTATCTATCCCGTAAAACATTGACTGATCTTGAAGATCACACTCACCACCTTGATCGCATACAGGGCAATCTAGAGGATGATTTGCTAACAAGAACTCCATTACTCCCTTTCTAGATTTTTCTATTTTAGGCGTATTCGTTTTTATCACCATTCCATTCGCGGCAGGCATTGCACATGATGCTATTGGTTTTGGGGATTTTTCCATTTCAACCAAACACATTCTACAATTGCCAGCTATTGATAATTTTTCGTGATAACAAAATCTTGGAATTTCAACCCCAGCTTTTTCACAAGCCTGAAGGACAGTTAGACCTTCTTCTACTTCTATATCTATATCGTTTACTTTTAATTTAAGCATTTTTATCCAACAAGTGTTGATCCACCAAATAAGGTATATCTTTATTTTGTTTTACAATTGGATCAAATTTATTCCTTTTTTTAATTTCATCTTTAAAATGTCTTAATAGACCCTGAACTGGCCATGAAGATCCCTCTCCAAATGCACAAATAGTATGACCCTCTATTTGTTTTGTTACATCTCCTAACATTTCAACCTCATCTTTTGAGGCTTCACCTTTTGCCATTCTCTCAAGCATTCTCCACATCCAGCCTGACCCTTCTCTACATGGTGTGCACTGACCACAGCTCTCGTGCTTATAAAATCTAGCAATTCTAGCCATACACTTAATAATGTCCTGATCTTTATTTATTACGACTACCCCAGCTGTTCCTAACCCACTTTTTTCAGCAACTAAGGAGTCAAAATCCATTGTTAAAGTTTCACATTTATCTTTTGGAATTAATGGCATTGATGATCCGCCAGGTATTACGGCTTGTAAATTGTCCCATCCACCAATCACACCTCCAGCATGGACTTCTATTAATTCTTTTAAGGGTATGTTCATTTCTTCCTCAACATTACAAGGGTTATTAACATTACCTGAAATACAAAATATTTTGGTACCTGTGTTTTTTTCTCTTCCCAAAGAAGCAAACCATTTACCACCTCTTCTAAGAATTGTTGGAACAACAGCTATTGTTTCGACATTATTAATTATTGTTGGACATCCATAAAGACCAATCAATGCTGGAAAAGGAGGTTTTAATCTTGGCTGACCTTTTTTTCCCTCTAAACTTTCAAGTAGCGCTGTTTCCTCTCCACAAATATATGCCCCAGCACCATAATGAATATAAATATCTAAATCCCATCCTGTTCCAGCTGCATTTTTTCCAAGTAATTTTTTTTCATAGGCTTCATCAATTGCAGCTTGAAGCTTCTGACCATCAATAAAATATTCACCTCTAATATAAATATAGCAAATATTAGCTTGGATTGCGTAGGAAGCTATTAAACAACCTTCGATTAATTTATGCGGTTCAAACCTTAAAATATCTCTGTCTTTGCAAGTCCCGGGCTCTGACTCGTCACCGTTGATTACTAAGTAGTGTGGTCTCGATCCAACCTCCTTGGGAGCAAAAGACCATTTTAATCCAGTAGGAAAACCTGCCCCACCTCTTCCCCTTAATTGTGAGTCTTTAATTTCATCAATTATCCAATCTCTGCCTTTGTTAGTTATATCTTTAGTGTTAACCCAGTCACCACGTTTTTGAGATGAAAGTAAATCTGATCCCAAATCATTATACAAATTTTTAAAAATTCTATCTTGATCCTTAAGCATTTTTTACATCCATTAATGTTTTTCTACTGTTTTCAGGTTCATTATTAACCCGTCCTCTATAAGAGCCAGGCTGAGGTTTTTCACCTTTTAAAATCTTGTCTAATATTCCTAATGTTTTTTCTTTATCCAGGTCCTCATAATAATCGTCATTAATTTGCATCATGGGAGCATTAACACATGCACCCAAACATTCTACTTCCATCCATGAGCAACTTTTATCACTTGATAATTCTGACTCATTTTCTGAAATTTTTTCCTTACATGCTTCAACTAATTTGTATGCACCTCTAATCATGCACGGTGTTGTTGTACAAACTTGAATAAAATATTTCCCTACAGGAGATAAATTATACATAGAATAAAAAGTGGCAACCTCGTAAACTTTTATATAGGGCATATCTAAAATTTTGGCGATGCACTTCATTGCAGCTAGAGGTATCCAATTATTATTTTGTCTTTGCGCTATATAAAGTAGTGACATCACTGCACTTTGTTGTTTACCTTTTGGATATTTTTTTATTATAGTATTTACTGCTTCTAGTGAAGAAGAATTAAATTCAAAATTTTCAGGTTGATCTTTAGCTGGCCTTTTTAAACTCATCTGTCAACCTCACCAAAAACAATATCAAGCGAACCTAAGACAGCAGGCACGTCAGCTAACATATGTCCTTTAATTAAATAATCCATAGATTGCAAATGAGAGAATCCTGGTGCTCTAATTTTACATTTATAGGGTTTGCTTGAGCCATCTGATATTAGATAAACTCCAAACTCACCTTTTGGAGCTTCTACTGCAGTATAAATTTCATCCTTAGGAACACGAAACCCTTCAGTGAAAAGTTTAAAATGATGGATCAAAGCTTCCATTGATTGTTTAATTTCTTTTTTTGATGGAGGTGTTATTTTTCCATCAAAACTTTTTACCGGACCATTTTCCATTTTATCCAAACACTGTTTAATTATTGACACACTCTCTTTCATTTCTTCAATTCTACATAAATATCTATCGTAACAATCACCATTTTTTCCAACTGGAACTTTAAATTCTAATTGCTCATAACAATCATAAGGTTGTGATTTTCTAAGATCCCATGGAACACCAGATCCCCTAATCATTACGCCACTAAATGAATAATCAAGAGCGTCCTCTTTTGTTACAACTCCAATATCCACATTTCTTTGTTTAAAAATTCTATTATCAGTAAGTAAATTTTCTAGGTCATTAATAACTTTTGGAAAATTTTTACAAAATTTATATATATCTTTATCTAAACCAGCTGGTAAATCTTGGTGAACTCCACCAGCTCTAAAGTAATTTGCATGTAATCTAGAACCAGAAACTCTTTCGTAAAATGTCATTAATGTTTCTCTTTCTTCAAAACCCCATAGTGATGGTGTTAGGGCACCAACATCTAAAGCTTGGGTAGTTACATTTAAAATATGGCTTAAAATTCTACCAATTTCACAAAACATTACTCTTATATATTGAGCTCTAATAGGAACCTCGATTTTTAAAATTTTTTCGATTGCTAATGCAAAAGCGTGTTCTTGATTCATTGGAGCTACGTAATCTAGACGATCAAAGTACGGGACTGCTTGCATGTAAGTTTTATTTTCGATTAGCTTTTCCGTTCCGCGATGCAATAAACCTATGTGTGGATCCGCTTTTTCAACAACTTCTCCATCTAGTTCCAGAATCAATCTCAAAACACCATGAGCTGCTGGGTGCTGCGGTCCAAAATTTAAATTAAGATTTTTAATTTTTTTTGTCATTTATTTCAGTTTGTTCTTTAATATATTCAGTTCCTTCCCAAGGACTTTCGTAATCAAAATTTCTATAATTTTGTTCCAATTTTACTGGCTCGTTTATTACTTTCTTTTTATCTTCGCTGTATCTTACTTCTGTATGACCTGTCAGGGGAAAATCTTTTCTTAAAGGATGGCCTTCAAAACCGTAATCAGTTAAAATTCTTCGTAAATCTGGATGATCTTTAAAATTTACTCCATACATATCAAAAACTTCTCTTTCCATCCAGTTAGCTGCAGGAAATATTGAAGTTAAAGATGGTATGACCTCATTTTCATTAATTAAATAGCTAAGAATCATTCTTTGATTAAATTCGTGACTTAAAAAAAGATACACAACCTTAAATCTTTGTGTTTGCTCAGGATAATCTACAACTGTTATATCTATAATTTGTCTAAACTTAGTATCTTTGTTAGTTTTAATAAATAATGTTACATCAACTAAATTATCTTTATCAATTTCAACATAAATTTGATTATGCTTGATCTCAGTTTTTTTTATTTTTGAGGCTAATTCTGAGTTAATTTTTTTTTCTAAGTCTTTTAAATTTATCATTTTATCTAGTTAAAGATCCTTTATTTCTAATTTTTTTTTGCAATTGCATTATTCCATACAATAAAGCTTCTGCTGATGGTGGGCAGCCAGGCACATAGATATCTACAGGGACTATACGATCACATCCTCTTACAACCGAGTATGAATAATGATAGTAACCTCCACCATTGGCACAGCTTCCCATTGAAATAACATATCTGGGCTCTGGCATTTGATCGTAAACTTTTCTTAATGCAGGTGCCATTTTATTTGTCAAAGTACCAGCAACAATCATTACATCTGATTGCCTAGGTGAACCTCTTGGTGCAGCACCAAATCTCTCAAGGTCATATCTTGGCATAGCGGTTTGCATCATTTCAACAGCGCAACAAGCAAGACCAAAAGTCATCCAATGTAAGGACCCAGCTCGGGACCAATTAATTAAATTATCTAATGATGTAGTAATAAAACCATTCTTGCTAAAATCTTTTGCAAGTTGTTTAAACTCATCAGGTACTTGATCTATTTTATTGTTCATTTTATTAAGATATTATTCCCAGTCTAAAGCGCCTTTTTTCCATTCATAAATAAAACCAACAGTGAGTATGAATAAAAAAATCATCATTGACGTAAAACCTAAAATTCCAATGTTTCCTAAAGAGATTGCCCACGGAAATAAAAATGCTATTTCAAGATCAAAAATAATGAATAGTATTGCAACAAGATAAAACCTTACGTCAAATTCCATCCTTGAGTCTTGAAAAGGCTCAAATCCACATTCATAAGCCGATAATTTTTCTGGATCTGGATTTTTTGGAGACAATATAAAATTTACCACTATAAAGGCACAGCTTAAACCAAGTGCAATTATAAGGAATAATATAATTGGCAAATAATCTTTTAAAAATTCCGCAGTCATGATGGAATATATATCATTTTTTAAAGCTAGATGAAGTGGTGTTAGGTCACATTATTCAAATTATACTGCCTAATTGATAACGATTATCAGGTGTAATTTAAATAAAGTGGCGGGAGTGAAGGGACTCGAACCCTCGACCTATCGCGTGACAGGCGATCGCTCTAACCAACTGAGCTACACCCCCACTTATGATTCTTTTGGTGGGCAGTAAAGGACTCGAACCTTTGACCCCCTCGGTGTAAACGAGATGCTCTACCAACTGAGCTAACCGCCCTCAACCAAAAAACTTTGTGTTTTATATCTTTTAGTACAATAACGTCAAGATTTATTAGTTTGAAAAAAGGTCAAATTATAACAATTAATCTAATATTTTTTTTTTAGCTTTTTCAAATTCTTCTTGAGTAAGTACTCCTGCTTTATATAATTCGTTAAGTTTTCTTAATTGTGAAATTGAGTCTTCATCAATATTTGTTTTTGACACTCCAGTAATGAAATTCGAAATATCAAGTTTTTTTTGATTTTTAATTTTTAACATATTTTCAATTTCCCGATGAAATATTGAGGAATTAGATAAAAATTTATTCATAGATTTTTTATGAGCTGGATAATTATTTATATTTAATGGATGATATTCACTATCGTTTTCATTCATAAATTTATTCTTAGGCCCTTCAAAAAATTCTGGGTTAATAAAATGAGTAAGAACATAATATTTTTGTGAAATTGATCTATCAAAAATTATATGAGCACTTCTAAGTCCAATGTTTGGTATTTCAATAGAATTGTCTTGAATGTATCTAATTAAATTTGCATCTAAATAAGCAAATTCTTTATTATCAGGATTATAAAGTTCTTTATTAACATCTACATGTCTAACAATCATACAATTAACTGTCGCCCCTTGGTGATATAAGGATAGATTAAAATATTCAGGTCTTTTATAACAACCATCATGCTTATTTTTAAAAATTATTTCATAAATAAATGTATTTACATCTGCAATCCTTTTACCCTGAGTGCCTAGATAAGATAAAGAAATTGCTTCTTCAATTTTATTTTGATTTAATTTAATTGCATTAATATAATAGCCACTAAAAGCATTATATGACCATTTTTCCTTTTCTACTAACTCCCATTTCCCTGGACTTAAATCAACTTTAATTTTGTTATCTAAAATAAATTCATATTCGATTTTTTGACCAATTTCATAATCATTAAATGTAATAGCATTTGCTGATGAAAAAACTAAGGATAAAAAAAAACACAATAAGCTTTTAATAACTAAGATCATTTTTTAAGTATCTTATTCTTAGCTTTTTTAAATTCTTCTTCAGTCAAAATTCCATCATCAAGAAGTTGTTTTAGATCTTTTAATTTTTTAATATCTTTATCTGATAGCGCAATATCATTATTGTCAGTAGAAGTTTTTTTAGTCTTTTTATTTTTTTGACTATCAGTTTCATTAGAAGAAAAATCATTTTTGTAAAATCCTAATTCAGTTAACTTTGTAAGAATATCTTCATCTGACCATTTGCTTTTAATAGTAGATTCTTTTCCTCTTCCAGGATTAATTCCATTTTTCCAAGTTATTGTTCTTCTTTTAGCAAATAGCTCACATTTTTTATTAGTAGCTGTTTCGCAAAGGGTAATTTCTTGTGTCTTGCTACCAGTTTGACAATTTCCATATGGACAGTACCAATAATAAGCTAGAGATCCATCGGTAGTTATATAAAAAACTGCCGGCATTTTTCCTGTTTCTCCACGAATATATTGAATAAACCAATAAGCACTATCATCAGATAATTGAATTTGTCCTTGACCTAAGTCTGCTTTTGTTGAGAGATTAGTGTTAATTAATATTATTAGGGTAAGACAAAAATTTATAAGAATTTTTTTCATTAAACTTGTATATTAAAATTTTATTAGAAACCTTTTGACTAAAAAAATCAATAGAAAATTTAATACTAAAAATCTAGATTAAATAGAGTTTTTAATTCTTAAAAACCACCTCTCCAATTGTTTTTGGAGTTAAAATTATTTTCCTCTTGCTTGGATGTTGGCCGGACTAAATAATAGACTACAAATACTCCAATAGTTAAGAATAGGACTATTTCCATTAAATATGAATAATTACTGAATGCTTGCTTGAGATTTGTCGTCTTTTTTAGAAATATCAACCTCAACCCATTCAGTCTTTTTTAATTCTTTAGTTAATGCAATTTTTAAAACTTCATCAGCATACTCAACTGGAGTAATTTTAATTTCATCAATTACTTTCTTTGGCATGTCTACTAAGTCTTTTTCGTTCTCTCTAGGGATTAATACTTGTTTTATACCTGCTCTATGTGCAGCTATTAACTTTTCTTTCAAGCCACCTATTGGTAATACTTGGCCAGTTAAAGTTACCTCACCTGTCATTGCAACATCCCTTTTAACAGGAATATTTGTAATTGAGGATACAATAGAGGTTACCATTCCTATTCCAGCTGAAGGTCCATCTTTAGGCGTTGCTCCTTCAGGGACGTGTATATGAAAATCTTTTTTTTCAAATAATGGTGGAATAATTCCATATTCTAAACATTTAGATCTAACAAAAGATTTAGCTGCTTTTACTGACTCCTGCATAACATCACCTAGTTTTCCAGTTATTTGCATTCTTCCCTTGCCAGGCATTGTTACGGTTTCAATTTTTAGAATTTCCCCTCCATATTCTGTCCAAGCTAGGCCAGTCACTATTCCAATCCTATTATCTGACTCTAGTTCTCCTGATTTAAATTTAGGTACTCCCAAAAAGTCAGACAAGTTATTCTTGTTTATTTTAACTTCTGTTTCTTCTCCCGAAACAACCTTTTTAACTACTTTTCTTGCAACTTTAGAAATTTCTCTCTCTAAATTTCTTACACCAGACTCTTTTGTATAGCTTCTTATGATTTCTTTAATTATATCATCTTGTAAATTCATTTCTTTTTCTTTAACACCATTATCTTTAATTTGTTTTGGTAACAAATATTTATTGGCAATATTAATTTTTTCATCCTCAGTGTATCCAGCTAACCTAATCACTTCCATTCGATCTAAAAGTGGAGGTAAAATGTTTAATGTATTAGCTGTTGTAACAAACATTACATCGGATAAGTCGTAATCAACTTCAAGATAATGATCATTAAATGTAGTATTTTGTTCTGGATCTAATGCTTCTAATAAAGCAGATGAAGGATCTCCTCTATAGTCATTTCCTATTTTATCAATTTCATCTAGTAAAATTAATGGATTTTTTCTTCCAGCTTTTTTCATCATTTGAATAATTTTACCAGGCAATGATCCAATATAAGTTCTTCTATGACCTCTTATCTCAGCTTCATCTCTCATTCCACCTACAGACATTCTTACGAATTCTCTATTAGTTGCTTTAGCGATAGATTTACCTAGAGATGTTTTTCCAACACCAGGCGGCCCAACTAAACAAAGGATTGGACCTTTAATTTTTTTCATTCTTTTTTGAACTGCTAAAAATTCAATTATTCTCTCTTTTACTTTTTCCAAACCAAAATGATCCTTATCTAAAATATTTAATGCTTTAGAAAGATCAATATCAACTTCACTTTTTTTATGCCAAGGTAGCTCTATCATCCAATCTAAATAATTTCTCACAACTGTTGCTTCAGCAGACATAGGGCTCATATTCTTTAATTTTTTGAGTTCCTGTAAACATTTTTTTTCAACTTCCTTAGGCATCTTAGACTTTAATATTGCTTTATTCAGACTTGTGCTTTCATCTTTACCATCTTCGATTTCACCTAATTCTTTTTGAATAGCTTTAAGTTGCTCGTTTAAATAATATTCACGTTGCGTTTTTTCCATTTGAGTTTTGACTCTTCCTCTAATTCTTTTTTCAACACCAATAATGCTTGTCTCATTTTCCATTATTTTTATAATTGCATTTAGTCTTTTCTTTACATCGACAGTTTCAAATATTTGTTGTTTTTCAGATATTGTTGCAGTTATATGAGATGCAATATTATCTCCTATCTGAGAGGGGTCTTTTAATTGTTTAATAGTATTAATTGTTTCGCTAGAAATTTTTTTGTTAATTGATGTTAATTTTTCTAACCTTCTAACAGCTGTAGCTGCTAGAGGATATAAATCTTCATTATTTTCAATAACATCAGTATGTACTGAGTAATCACAGATAATAAATTTTTCATTGTCTTTAAAATCTAATATTTTTACTCTCCGAGAACCTTCAACTAAAACTTTTACAGTGCCATCTGGAAGTTTAAGTAGTTGTAATATGCTCCCCTCACAACCATAAGAAAAAACATCCTCTTTTTTTGGGTCATCTATCTCTGAATTTCTTTGTGTAACTAAGATAATCTTTTTATCTTTTTTCATTACTTCATTTAAAGCAGATATTGATTTGTCTCTTCCAACAAAAAGTGGGATTACCATACTTGGAAATACCACGATATCTCTTAATGGTAACAAAGGTGATGAGATTTTAACGTCCATAATTAAGAATATGGATATTAAATTTAATAATGCAATAGCTTTTTAGCAGTTATTAAGGATATTAAGCCGCTGATGTTTTTCCTGATTTAGTTTTATTATCAGCCTTAGAATGTACTAAAATTGGTTGAGATTGACCTTTTGCTGAAGCAGCGTCAATTATTACCTCTTCGATATTATCTTTGCTGGGCAAATCATACATGGTCTTTAATAATATATTTTCCAATATTGATCTCAAACCTCTTGCTCCAGTTTTCTTTTGAATTGCTTTAAGTGCTATTTCTTTTAAAGCGTTATCTTTAAAAGTAAGCTTTGCTCCATCTAGCTTAAATAATTCTTGATATTGTTTAGTTAATGAATTTTTTGGTTCTTGAAGAATTTTAATTAAAGACTTTTCATCTAAGTCTTCAAGTGTTGCTATCATAGGTAATCTTCCGATGAATTCTGGTATCAAACCATACTTCAATAAGTCCTCTGGTTCCAAACCCTTCATCCACTCACCAGTTTTTTTATCTTGAGTGTTTTTTACATCAGCACCAAAACCTATAGAGGTGCCTTTATCTCTTTGTGAAATAATTTTATCAAGTCCAGCAAAAGCACCACCGCAAATAAATAAAATATTAGTTGTATCAACCTGTAAAAATTCTTGTTGGGGATGTTTTCTGCCACCTTGGGGTGGTACACTAGCAACTGTTCCCTCCATAATTTTCAATAAAGCTTGTTGTACACCTTCGCCAGAAACATCTCTTGTTATTGAAGGGTTTTCAGACTTCCTACTAATTTTATCTACCTCATCAATGTAAACTATTCCTCTTTGTGCTTTGTCAACATTATAGTCAGCAGCTTGAAGTAATTTTAAAATAATATTCTCAACATCCTCACCAACATAACCTGCTTCCGTTAGTGTAGTTGCATCTGCCATTGTAAAAGGAACATCTAAAATTCTTGCAAGTGTTTGAGCAAGTAAAGTTTTACCACAGCCCGTTGGACCTACTAATAGAATATTAGATTTTGCGAGTTCAACATTTTTACTTGTTTTATTCTCATAATTTAATCTTTTATAATGATTGTGTACAGCAACAGATAAAACTTTTTTTGCATGAGATTGACCGATTACATAATCATCTAAAACTGAACAAATTTCTTTAGGAGAAGGAAGGCCATCCTGGTGTTTTACAAATGTATCTTTATTCTCTTCCTTAATAATATCCATGCAGAGCTCGACACATTCATCACAAATAAAAACTGTAGGACCAGCAATTAATTTTCTAACCTCGTGTTGGCTTTTTCCACAGAACGAGCAATAAAGAATATTTTTGTTTTCAGTGTTCATAATTTTTTAACGAATCAATTAATCTACTTTATTATAGAAGAGTGATGCTAATCAAGTTTGGATTATTACCTCTCAACATCTTGTGTTTTAAGATCTTTTTTCTACCACTTCGTCTACAAGACCAAAAGATTTTGCCGCATCTGCAGTCATAAAATTATCTCTCTCCAAGGCAGATTTGATTTCATCAACAGATTTGCCGGTATGATTAGAATAAATTTCATTTAGTCTTTTTTTTAAAGATAAAACTTCATTAGCATGAATTTCAATATCGGTAGCTTGACCTTGAAAACCTGCAGAGGGTTGGTGCACCATTATCCTAGAATTAGGTAAAGAAAACCTTTTTCCTTTTGTGCCTGCTGATAACAAAAAAGATCCCATTGACGCAGCTTGTCCAATACATAAAGTTGAAATATCAGGTTTTACATATTGCATAGTGTCATAAATTCCTAGGCCAGCAGTTACCAATCCACCAGGACTATTAATATAAAGATAAATTTCTTTTTTAGGATCTTCTGCCTCTAGAAATAAAAGCTGAGCAGTTACTAAAGATGCAATGTTATCATTTATTTGTCCTGTTAAAAAAATAATTCGCTCTTTTAATAATCTTGAATAAATATCATACGCCCGCTCCCCTTTATTTGTTTGTTCAACAACCATAGGAACAAGATTATTCATATGTTCTGGTATTTTATTTATCATAAGTTGATTCGTTTTACTTATACAACTTGAGATTACTTTTTGCTAACTTTTTTTGCTGTTTTTGATTGTGATTTTGTTTTTGCTTTTTTAATAGGTGGTTTTTTAGTCTCTACCTTCTTTGCTGGCTTTTTATCATCATTATTTTTTATATCTTGGTCTATTTCCTGATTTTGAGATTGTTTTAAAATTTTTTCAGCCTCATCTTTTGAAATTTCTTTTTTATTTGATTTAGCTTTTTCTTTTATAAGGTTAATTATTTTTTCCTCATAAACAGTGCCTCTTAAACTTGATAGTGCTGATGGATTCTTTTGGTAAAAATCCATAACCATTTTTTCTTGTCCAGGCATCATTCTTATTTGTTTTTGAACTTCATTTTGCAATTCCTGTTCTGACACCTTAATTTCATTTTGTTCACCAAATTCATTTAGAATTAAACCAACTTTAATTCTTTTTTTCGCTACATCTTCAAAATTTTTTCTATTTTTTTTAGCGTCTTCCTCAGACATTCCTTGGGAAAGTATCTTGATTTCTTCTTCAAGTAAATTTTCAGGTATTTCACTTACCTTAAATTTTTCAATCTCTTTTAAAATTTTATTTTTAGTTAACCTGTCTAAAGAATTTTTATACTCATCATTAATCTGTTTTGTTATTAAAGACTTAAGATCATTCAAATCTTTTGCTCCTAAATTTTTTGCAAATTGATCATCAATTTTTACTTCATCTGGATTTTTTACTGCTGAGATTAAGCATTTAAATTTTGCTTTTTTATTAACAAATTCTTTTTCTGGAAAGTTTTCTGGTAGGATGGCTTCTACAATTTTTTCCTCACCTTTTTTTACTCCTATTAGCTGTTTATCAAATCCTTTTAGAAACAAATCTTTACCAAGTGTTAATTGCGTATTTTTTCCTTCACTACCCTTAAATGTTTTTTCATCAACTGTAGCATTATAATCAAACACAACTAGGTCCCCCTCTTTTGCTTTTGCATTATCATCTGCATCTTTAAAACTTGGTTGATTTTTTGCAATTTCTTTTATTCTCTTATCAGTTTCTTTTTGATCAATCTTAATTTCGTATTCTTCAAACTTTATATTTTCTATCGTCTTAAGTTCTACTTTAGGAAGCTCTGTAACAGACAATACATATTCTAAATCTTTATCTTCACCAAAAGTTTTAAGATCTAATTTAGGTTGCCCAGCAGGTTTTATCTTATTATCCTGTAATGCTTTAGTTGAGGTCTCTTTTAAAACCTTGTCTAAAACTTCTCCGAAAATTGCTTTACCAAACTGCCTTTTTAAAACTTCTCGTGGCACTTTTCCGGGTCTAAAGCCTTTAAGATTGACGGTACCTTTAATCTCCTCATATTTTTCATCCATGTAATTGTTTATTGTTTTCTTATCGATAAAAACTTTTACATCTTTGTTTAGACCTTTTTTGTTTTCTATTGTAACTTTCATAATTTAAATAAAATGGTAGGGCGAAAAGGACTCGAACCTTCACAGATTGCTCTATCGGTTCCTAAGACCGACGCGTCTACCAATTCCGCCATCGCCCCACAAATTCAAATGGTTTATATATGATTGAAACTAATTGTCCAACGACAATTATTGCAAATTATATTAATTTTCCTTTATAATAATAATATGATTATTTCACCATGTATAAGTATCTGCAAAACGGATCCTAGTACTGGATATTGCTACGGTTGTGGAAGAAGTAATGAGGAAAAAAAAATATGGAAACTTGAGGATACTACTGATCAATGGAAAGAAAAAAACCTTGAAAGTATAAAAAAAAGATTAACAGGCTGGCAATTAGAAAGTTTTGAAGAATCCTATACATATAAAATTGAAAATGGTATTTCTTTATTTAAAAAAAATTTAAAAAATGAGTAAAACTTCAATTGTAATAATTATCTACATTATAGGGCTTATTTTTGGAGCTTTAGTTCTTAAAATCTGGAGTGCAGATACAAGTATTTTAAAAGGTCTTTTAGGGTTGGGTTGGACAGCTCTTCTTTTAATAGGAATATTTTTTGCTGAAAAGAATGAAAAAAATTAGAAACCTAGTTATACTTTTTTTTTTGATTTTCCCTTTCCAGAATTCAAATTCAGAAATAATCATTATGAGTGATTGTAATGATAATCAAGATGAATTTTTAAAGAATGAATACATTCTAAATCTAAATGAATTAATAATGACTAGAAACTACGTTTATAAAGAAAAAACATATCAAAAATACAAAAAAACAGATTTAAGTGTTAAAAAATCTAATTCCTACGTAAGGAATATCTATCAAGAAGATGGAAAAATTTTAACTCATAAGCATGGCTATCCACAATTCTATACACAAATTTTTTTTGAAAAAGAAAAACAAGAAATATTTTTGAAAACAGTTCTTAATGATGAAGAAGGTGTATCAAAAATATCAAAATGTAAAAATGTAGAAAAGTTTAAAGAAGAAAGTTAATTTTTTTTTTTATTTTTTTTAGAATTTCTTTTTCTTGTCCCAAACTGACTGTTAGTGATATTGCTTCTATGCTTAGCGTAAGCTTGTTTTTGTGCTTGTTTCATTGCTCTCTTTGATGACATGATCTTTAATATTTTATTTCTATATTGCCTATTTTTTTGAATCTTATATCAGAAATTACGATTTCTCCAGAACTAGGAGCATAATTTAGCACCTCGGAAATTACCACATAATGCGTAACAAAAATCAAATTCTTATTACCATCCCATTCATGTATATATTTTTTAAGATTTTTTATTTGTTTTGTTCTATTTTTTGAAAATTTTTCACTAAAGAATGAATTGAGAAATTTATTTGTTTCAAATTTTTCAAATGCTATCTCTGCAGTTTTTTTACATCTGCACCACTCACTTGATATAACTTTATCAATTGGAATTAGATTTTCTTTAAAATAATTTCCAATATTTTTTGCTTGTTTTCTGCCTTCTTCACTTAAATTTCTTTGTGTTGAACAATCATTGATATCAAAATTATCTGGATCTCCTCCACCAGGTGCATAAGCATGCCTTATAAAAATTAAATTACCACCATTTTTAAGATTTTTTAAAACTTGAAGTTCTGTATCTGCTTTAATTCCATTTGTTAAAATTAAAAATATAATTAAGATAAAGTTTAATAATTTCATTAATGAATATTAAATTTAAAAAATTAAATAAAACAATAGTTAATTGTAAAAAATGTCCTCGTTTAACTAATTTTATAAGAAAAATTTCAATTGAAAAAAGGAAACAAAATATTAATGAAAAATATTGGGGAAGGCCAGTCACTGGATTTGGTGATATAAAAGCTAAGCTTATGATTATTGGTTTGGCTCCTGCTGCTCATGGAGGAACTAGAACAGGGAGAGTTTTTACAGGAGATAAATCTGGTGACTTTTTATTTAAAAGTTTGCATTCAGTTAAAATATCAAATCAAAATTTTTCTAATAACATTAAAGATAATTTAAAATTAAAATCTACATATATAACTAATATATTAAAATGTGTACCACCAGGTGATAAACCCATGAATAATGAACTAAGATCATGTTCAAGTTATTTTATGAAAGAGCTTGATTATTTAAAAGATCTAAAAGTAATTGTAACTCTTGGAAAAGTCGCTTTTGATAATTGTCTTAAAATATATAAAAAAAGATTTAGAATTAATCAAAAAATTTCTTTTAAACATAATAAAAAATATCTATTACCTGATGGTAGAATATTGATAGCTTGTTATCATCCAAGCCCTCGAAATGTTAATACTAAAGTTGTAACTTCCTCAATGATTAATCAATTATTTCGGAAAGCAAAAAAAATTGCTAAGTTTTAATAGTGTCACAAAAATAAGGTTTAAACTTTACATAAATTTCATCTGGTATTTTAACTGGCTTTCCATCGTTATTAACAAAGACTAAATGAACCTGAGCTTCAACAATTACTTCATCACCTTTTGAAATTATTTGATTCATGAAAAAAGATGTTTTGGTAATAGATTTAACAAAAGATCTTACGGTCAATTCGTCCTCTAAATGAGCAGATTTTTTATATTCAATATTACAAGCTTTAACTATAATTAATGATCCAAAATCATCTTTAATTTTTTTGTTGCTGTACCCAATTGAAAATAAGGACTCAGTTCTTGCCCTCTCTAAAAATTTCAAATAATTTGCATAATAAACTACTCCACCAGAGTCAGTATCTTCATAATAGACTTTCACTTTATGAAAGAAATTTTCATGCATAAAAAAAGTATATCAAATTATTGTTATTCTGTAGAAAAATAAATATTTTGAAAATAAGCTACAGATTTCATTTTAGAATTATCAGTATCCGACATAATAGCCAATCCATCTAATTCATTTACGTCTAAATTGTGAAATCTCTTAAAATCATCTTTTACATTTGCTTTCACTGTTATCCACTCATTCAAATTTTTTTGTGTACTTGCTAAAACGTTATCTATTGATTTTTTAGTATAAGGACTGGGCCAATTAGATCCAATCTCATTATTACTTGAAAAAACATAATTTATTGCTCTATTTGATAACGGAGTTGCTCCTGTTTTCTTTATCACAAAAACTCTGGCTGCAAAATCATGTCCCTCTTTTGTATTTTCTTTTATGCCAGATAAATCTTTCTCAATTTTCCATGTAATATTAATGAATGGTGTCTTATTTAAATCAATTTTGATTTCTTTACCTAGACCTGAAGCAGCGTTTTCAGCGACTGACTTCAAAAAATTACCGTTTTCATTGGTTCCTACGGTATAAGAAGTTTTGTTATCTGCCCCCCTCACTTTTCTTACTTCCAACTTAGAAAGCTCTGTTTCAGTAAAATCAAATATCTTTATTTCATCCGCTAATAAAGCTTCGGTAATTATAAGTAGGGTTAATAAAATTTTGAATACAAGTTTCATAAATATTTTTTAAAAAAAATTCTTAATACATTATTTTGACAAAATTTAAACATTCAAAATTCAACTTTTAGTTCTATATCAATAAAATGAAAACAATATCCATTTTTATACTACTTATTTACTGGTCAATAATGATTTTTGCACCCATTATGTCCAAAGATGTCAAGTTTAGTAGAGCTAAGGTTAATAATAATAAAATGGTTGAGCAGAAGCCCCGAAGTTAATAAGTCGAACGACCACCACTTATATCAAACACAGCTGCTGTTGAAAACGTATTCTCCTCTGAAGAAAGCCAACAAACTAAGGATGTGAACTCTTCAACCTCTAAAAATCTACCTCTTGGTACCTTGGAAAGCATTCTTTGGACATGCTCTTTAGTCATTTGATCCAAAATTCGAGTATTAGCACCTGCAGGTGTAATTGCATTTACTGCTATATTTTTATCAGCAAGTTCTTTACCTAAAGATTTTGTGAGACCTATAGCGCCTGCTTTTCCAACACTATATGCACTTGCATTAGCATTACCGTCTTTTCCAGCAACTGAAGCAACATTTACAATTCTACCATAGTTATTTTTAATCATATTTGGCACTATTGTTCTACAGCAATTAAAAGTTCCCATTATATTTATATCAACAACTTTTCTCCACATCTCTACATCGTATTCCCATAATGATGCTGTAGGACCTGTTATTCCAGCATTATTGATTAAAATATCAATATTTGTTTTTTTTATTATTTCTTTAGTGCAATTTTCAACTTCTTTATAATTAGATACATCAACGATGTTTGAGCTTAAATTTGTGTTATCTAAATCTTTTTGAGCTTTTTCTATCATCTTAGGATCTATGTCCCAAATTATAACTTTAGCTCCTGAGTCTAAAAATCTTTTAGCAATATCAAGACCAAATCCTTGAGCTCCACCAGTGATTACAGCAGTTCTATCATTTAAATCAAATTTAATTTTATTCATTTAATTAGTCTTTAGCTAAAAGATAATACGTAAATCCTGCAACTAATGCACCAATTATCCAAGAGAAGTGTTGTAAAAACATTAAATTAGTATTCCAAATTGTTGAGCTTGAAAAAATAAAACCCAAAAATAATGAGTAAATTCCTCTTATATGCCATCCGCCAGAAAAGTAATAGACCCCATCACTTTCTAATGAATAAATGTCTTTGTTAACTAAATTTCCCTTTTTAATAAAATAAAAATCAAAAATCATAATACCAAAAAAAGGTCCAAAAAAAGCTCCAAAAGTATCTATGAAAGACAAGATTCCAATTTGGCTTAAATAGATTAACCAAATTACACTTATAATAAAGCCAAGTATCGAAATGATAAAACTAGAACTTTTTAACGATAAAGTTGAAGGCATCAAATTAATTAAAGTATATTGAGAGGGAATAAAATTAGCTATCAAGTTAGTCGATAAAGATGCAATAATTATAAAAATTAAAGCCAAATTTGTTATAAGTAAATTATTTAAAGACCCAATTATATCTGTAGGGTTCGTGAATATTTTAGAGAGATTTTCAGGATTCTGATTTAAAAAACCATCTACACCTACAACTATAAATAATGCAAAAAATGAGAATATAATTAAATTTAAAATTAAACTTAAGTTACCTTTTTTTAATTCAGCTTCATCTTTTACATATCTAGAAAAATCACCAAAACTTAAAATAACAATCGAGAAATAAGCAAAAATAGTCCCTGCAACAGTAATTAATGGCATTAAATTATTTTTATCAATAAAGTTTGAATAGTTTAATGAATTAACGAAAGTATCTGTTGTGAATTTTACATCACTTAAAAGTACTGAAAAGAAAAACAAAAGCATTCCTGAATAAACTACAATAGCAGAAAACTTAATTATTTTTTTATTAAAATTCATACCTAAACTAAATAAAATTGTCTGTAATAGAATAGCTATAACAATCGATACCCAATCAATAATATTTAATGCTAAAAAAAATGTTAAAAAAATATCTTGATCTAAAAGTGAAGAGTCTATGGAAAATATGATTATTCTTATAAGGTAACTAAAAGCCTTTGATAAAAAATATGTTTGAATACCAAACATAAAAATTCCCACCAAACCTCTTAAGAAGCCAAAATATTTTGCACCACGTATACCAAGTGAAGATCTTAATAAAACAATAAAAGGTAAACCAAATTTTTGGGAAGGCTTACCAATCCAATTAGAAAAAAAGTAAACTAATAATGATCCTAAAATTGTTCCAAAGAATACAACAAAAGTATTTAAATTATAAATAACATAAAGTGATGTAATTAAGGAGAACCCAATAACACTTTGAATGTTAACACCCCAAAAACAGAATAAATCTTTCCAATTCCAGTTTTTTTCGTTAGGATTCACTGAGACTAAATCCCAATTAATAAGTGTATTTTTTGATTTTTGTTGACTCACTTAAATAATATAAAACTAAAATTTTCTACTGTCCATATAAGAGAGTTGGAAGCCAGAGCGCAATTTGAGGAAATACAACGATTAAAATTAAACCTATTACTTGCAGTACCATAAATTGCATCATTCCATAGTAAATATCTTTAAGATCCCACTCTGGTACCACTCCTTTTAAAAAATATGCAGATAGAGCTACGGGCGGTGAGAGCCAGGCGGTTTGTAAATTAACTGCAACTAAAATAGCAAACCAAGTTAAGTTAAATCCTAATGCCTCAACTAAAGGTAATATAATTGGAATTATTATCATTACAATTGGCACCCATTCCAAAGGCCATCCTAATAAAAAAATCATAACCATTATCATTGCTAGGATTAAATATTTATTCATTTCTAAACCTAATAAAAATTCTGTAAGTAATGTTGGTGTTCCCAATCTAGCAAAAACTGCACCAAAAAAATTTGATGCTGCAACTAAAACCATTATCAATGCTGTAATTTCTAAAGTTTTAACCAATGCTTCTTGTAATTTTGGTAGTGTTAATTTTTTATATGCTAAAGAAAGCAACAAAGCACCCATAGCACCACAACCTGCTGCTTCTGTTGGGGTGGCAAATCCAAATAAAATACTTCCTAATGCTGCGAAAACTAAAGCAGCAGGAGGAACTAACCCAAGAAAAAACTCAATCCAAACTTCTTTCATGCTTGCTGCTCTCATGTCCTCAGGTAAAACAGGTCCAAGCTTTGGATTAATCATACATCTGATTGTGGTGTACGCTGCATATAAAGTTGCAAGAAGAATCCCAGGAAAAATAGCAGCTGCAAATAAATCAATCACAGGAATTTCCATAATTGGACCCATGACTACAAGCATAATACTTGGTGGAATTAATATTCCTAAAGTTCCACCTGCAGTAATTGTTCCTGCTGCAAGTCTAACGTCGTATCCTGATCTATTCATGGATTTTGCAGCCATAATTCCTAAAATTGTAACTGAAGCACCAACAATTCCTGTAGCTGCTGCAAATATTACTGATACAAATAAAACTGCATAATATAAAGAACCTTTTACTTTAGCTAACATTAATTGAAATGCTGAAAACAATCTTTCCATTAATCCAGCTTGTTCCATCATAATACCCATAAAAACAAAGAGTGGAACGGCGGCGAGTGTTTGCTCGGTCATTACCATTGAAAATTGGAGAGTCATTAGGTAAAAAACTAATTTTCCAAATCCTAAGTAACCAAAAACAAAACCTAAAAATATTAATGTAAAAGAAATTGGAAATCCCACAAATATTGCAAAAAGCATTACTCCAACAAGAATAAAACCTAAAATTGCTGGATCCACAAATTCTGCTATCATTCAGACTCTCCTGGCCATTGACCTTTTTTTGCAGCCCAATAACTTTTAAATAATTCTGAAACTCCTTGAATGAGTAAAAAAATAATTCCTATTAATAGACAAGTTTTTATAGGCCACATATAAGGCATCCACGTGGTATCCATACCTCGTTCTCCTCTTTGAATAGACTCTCCAACATAACCTATGGTCATATAAAGAAAAACTATCAAGCCTGGAAAATAAAATATTAGATAAAGCCAAAAATCTATTAGCCCCTGATTTTTAGTTTTAAAATTTCTGTATAAAAAATCTGCTCTAATGTGAACACCTCTTGAAAGAGCATAGCCTGCTCCTAACATAAATAATGCACCATATAAAAAACGACTAATATCGTAAGCCCAAATAGTTGGGGAATGAAATAATTTTCTCGCTAAAACTTCATAGGTCATTGCAAATATCAATGGCATTAATATCCAGCAAACTACGTTACCGACCCATTTACTAAACTTATCTATATTAACAATTGATTTTGCCATCCATAATGGCATGTCGTCTGGCATTTTTCCTGAACCACCTCGCCTTTCAGCGATCATTTCATCTGATGTATCCAACTTTGATGGTTCTTCTGCCATAAAATTCTGATTAAAAAAAATTAGAGCGGACTTTAAAAGTCCGCTCTAAAAAATTAAGATTATTTACTGATTACTTTAATGTTGCTGCGTGAGCCATTCCTAGCTTCGCATTAGACATTTGTGCACCACTCCAGAAAGGAACAGCAACATCAGCAAAGTCTTTCATTGAATCATAAACTTTTTTGAAAAATGCATTTTTCTCTGCGTTTTTATTCAATGTAGCTTTTGCAGCTGCCATATATTCTACGAAGTAGTCAGATGGAGTATCTTCTAATATAACTCCATGCTTAGTAGTTAATGTCTGTAAAGCTTTTCCATTTTCATAGATTCTGTAACTTAAAGATTTTGCTAATGAAGCATTAGCAGCTACTTCAAGAGACTTCTTCTCATGAGCACTCATTGCTTTGTAAGTTTTTCCAGTAATATAAAAGTCAGCATTTA
>CABWYI010000002.1 GCA_902509725.1 uncultured Pelagibacteraceae bacterium
TTATTTATTAAAAAGGCTTTTTCTTTGATTAATCTTTGATTAACTGTTTTTGCAACTAATTTTAATGGTAGATGAGTAGTGATAGGGCAAACAGATAATTCTTTATTAAATATCAACATTGCATTGGATTTAATTTTAAAATTTTCAGAAATATATTCAGTGATACCAGGAAATTTTTTATCCAAAAATTTTGATTTATTAATTGGTCCATTAATAAATTTATAAGAATATTTTGATTTTAAAATTTGAAAGGCAGCATTAAAACAATCTTTAATATAATTTTTCGGTTTTTTTTTATCATAATTAATATTGATTAGATTTACCGATTTATTATTTAAACTAACCCTCTTAAGATCATGTAAACTTAATATTTTTATATCTTTTTTAAACTTATATTTTTTAATTTGAGATTTAAGAATCTGAATTGATGATATTAATATGATTGGACTTTGAAATTTTTTATATCTTAATGCTTTAAAAAAAATTTCAAAAAAAATACTATTTGGGTCTCCAGCAAATATCAAAATAGGTTTAGTTTTCATTTATCAAATAATTCATTTTAGATTTATTAAAAAAAATTCTTGAGAATTGATTTAATTGTTTATTTGTTTCAAATTTAATCATTTTTTCTAACTCTTTTTTTTTATCTATTTCAACTTGTTTAATTCTGATTTTTTCGATTTTTAAAATCATATAATTATTTCTAATTAGTATTAAATCTGTAATTTCACCTTCTTTAATATTTTTGAGTTTCTTGAAAATTACTTCTGATAAATTATTTTCACTTATCCATCCTAGTTTACCACCTAATTTTGAGCTATCTGAAACACTGTAAATATTAGCAGTGTTGTTAAAACCTATTTCGGCAATACTGTTAAAAATTTTATTTGAAAGCAAATCTAGGTCCTCATTAATTTTTTTTTCAAAAATAATTTCTGAAATTAAATACTCTTTTATTTTTTGACCTTCAAGATTATTAATTTTTTGGGTAATATACTTTTTATCAATTTTGATTTGATTTGCATATCTTGAATAGATTAATTCATTCCATAAAATTTCAATTTTCAATTTCTTCTTTATTTCATCTAATGAATAATTTTCTCCTTGTAATAAGACATTTTTAAATTCAAGTTCATCTTTTACACCTAATTTTAAAAATAAATCTTTAAGATATAGATTATCTTCATCTAAATCATACTTTTTTTGAATTTCATTTTTTTTAATCAATTCGTTAATCAGTGAATTTTTTGCTATGTCAATTTTTCTTTCTTTATCAACTTGAATAAGATTTGGATTCAAAATTTGCAAATATTCAATTTCTTTTTTTACGTCCTGATTAGTTATAATTTGATCACTAACTGTAGCAAAGATAAATACTTCAGCATTTACCGATGTATTTAATATAGAAAAAATAAATATTACAAAAAATTTGAGCTTTTTTAACATTAATCTTTTAAATTTGGACTACTTGTTTCCCCAAATGGAATAATTGTTAATTTAAGAAAAATATTTTCCTCTGGTTTGATGTCTCGATCGTCATAATAATCTTTGTTGTACTCTATTGACGCTACCAAACAATCATTTTTATACTGATACATTAAATTATAATATTCTGTTAAGTTTGTCTCTTTATTTTCTCTCGTTGAGAAAATTAGATTATTACTGTCATCAAATTTATATTTTATGGAATTGACCAAATAAGAATTTTTATCCGTTACATTATTCTCGTTTAGATAGTCAAAAGTAGTTACAAAGTTATTGATGCTTATTTCTGCTGTTAAATTTTCATAACTCACATCGTTCAAGTTATTTTTGAATGATGTATTGTATTTAGTTAAAAATACTTCATTAGGATTATAGGAAATTTCACCAAAAAAATTGGATGTTTTTTGGCCTATTTGATTATTTACAGGCAAATCATCGTTTTCATCAAGCCTAAAATTGTTTGCAATTTTTAAACCAATAATTTCTCTTGATTTATTTTTGTTGAAAATAGTAAGGTCAGTTCCATAAATAAGTGATGCGCCGCCTTCAACTGTATCATTAGCAGATATTCTGTTGAAATCATAAATATTATTTACATCAAGCCTAACATCTTCTGTTCGAATATTTGCAGTATTATTTGGACTGAGTTTGATAGAAAATTTAGGTTTAAGAATATTTCGATAAATATCATTTTCTTTTTTTAATGGTAGAGAGGAATTAAATTGGAATAAACCTGACAAATATGAATTAGTATTTTCTTTAAATTTAGATGAATTTTGAGAGTCAGAATTTATATTTTTAAATATAAAATCGAAATTATTATAAAAACCTTTATTAGTAATGCTTGGAGCTGAGTTAAAAACTAACTCATTAATATTTGTTTTTTCAAAAATATTAGTATCGTAATTCCTTATTAAATTATTTGAATTAAACGTAAAATCTCCTTTTAAATTTGTTTTATTCTCAATTCTTTTACTCAAATTTACTCTAGGTAAAATAAACTCATATCTATCAGTAGAGGGTTTATTTAAATCTTCAAATATTGTAAACTCTGCATCAACAGCACTTTCCTCTGAGTAAAGATTTAAGTTAAAAGAACTTCTGAGAGTCTCCACATCTGTTATCAAAGGAGATTTGAGTTTATTTGCTCTTAAATATGTATCATTATTAGTTTTTTGTATTGAAAGATTTAAACTGTTTTCATCAAAGTCTAGATAGTCAAAATTTTTTTCTAATTTATAAAAAAAATGGTTTTTTGTATTATTATCTTTTTCTTTAAAGAAACTTACATCAGTTATAAAATTACTTTTTAAATTTACCTGCCTATACTCAGATTGTAACATTATCTTTTCCTCAGAATATAATCTTGGTGTAAATGTAATATCTTTATTGTCACTTATTACATGGTAATATGGAATATTTAAAAAATTACTTTTTGACGAACTTTTTACAGTTGGAATTAAGAAACCTGATTTTCTATTTACAGTTGGATCTGGATGAAAAAATTTTGGAAAATACACAACTGGAACATCGTATAATTTTAACCACGCATTTTTATAATTGATAACTTTTTTTTTTCGATCGTGCACAATTTTTTCAGCTGATAGTTGCCAAGGTGGACAATCATCATTTCTTTTACAGGTTGTAAAAACCCCTTTGGTGATTTCAATTTTATCATTATTTAAGTCTATGCTTTTACCTTTTAATCTTGGTTCATTCTCAGGATTAAAAGATTTATTATCTAAATCGATCGAAATATCTTTTCCTATAAGTCTATTTGAAAGAGTATTTATAAATGCAATATCTATTTTAAAACTATTATTATTAAAATCTTTGAATTTTGCATCTTGAATTTTGAGAATATTTTTTTTGACCTCATATTGAAATTTTTTTGTAAAAAATTCGTTTTTGAAATTATCTTTTATTTTTGACTCAGTATCAGACTTTATAAGGTTTAAATTTTTATCATACAATATTTCTTGCGTTTCTATCGTAAATTCGTTTTTTAATTCAATTATTCTAATTTCCTCTTTGGCTTTAATTAAATTATTTTTTTGATCTAATTCAATTGAATTAAATTCAATTTTAATATTATCTGATTTTATGTATGCAATACCATTTAATGCTTTTAATAAATCTTTATCTTTTATATATTCAAAATTTTTTGCTTCAATTTCTAAATCATTGTTAGCTGAAGTAACCTTACCATTTTTTGCATAAATTATATTTCCTTCATCAGCAATTTCCATCTCGGATGTTTGAAAAATGAATTGTTCAGCAAAAGATATCTTGCTCAAAATCAAGTAAACAAAAAAAAATATAATAAATTTATTTTTCATTAACCCTAATTAAACCAATGGTTGCAATTATTGAAATAAATAATATTGGCATAAAAATCGAGGCTATTATGGGTATTTTTCCTGTATTTCCGAGCGAACTGAACATAAAACTTATATAATAAATCACCACAGACATAAAAATTCCTAAAATTAGATGAAATATAAATGATTGATAGTTCTTTAAATTAAACATGATAATTGACGATAAAATAGTTAATACGGCATAAAATAGTGGTGTAGTAAATAATCTTAATAAATGAATAACTATTTCATCAGATGAATAACCAAGTTTTTCATAATCTTTTTTTAGATCAAAAAGCTCAATAAGATTCAAAGTTGAAATATTCGAAAATAAATTATTTATTTTTTCTCGATCAAAATTAGATTTAATTTTTAACTCATTGATATTTTTTTTTGAAATATTATCTTTTGTAATTATTGGGTCGTATACCAACCAATTTTTAGTATTGATATCAATTTTTTTCGATTGGATTGTACTTATCAAATCAAAATCTTTATTGAATTTATTGATTACTACATCAATTAAAAATTTTTTTTTTATATATTTAGCTTTAACAATTATTGTACTTCCTTCAATCTCATCTTTAAGCCAAAGCCCACTATCTGTTACCACAGCAAGGTACTTGTTATCATCCGAAAAATTATTTTTTATATCAGTATAATAATATTTGAGCTTTGAAGCTGCGGTATAATAAAAAGAAACTGTTAAAAGGCCTATCATTATCGATGAAAAAAATAAAATCTTTATTATTTTTAAATTACTTAAACCATTACTTTTAAGTAGATTTAATTCTGATTTTTTAAAAAGATCGTAAAACAAAAATTGTGTTGACAATAAAAAAATAAAAGGAAATATTTCAAATAAAGTAATTGGTGCACCAAGTAAAGTTAAGAAATATGGAAATAAAAAATTTACATCTAAATTTTTAAAAAAAGAAATTTCTTCAAGAATGCTTAATATTATAACCAAACTTAAAAAGACTAAGCTAATCGATAGAAATTTATTTACAAAACATTTAACGATATATTTTTCGTAAGTTTTAAACATAACTGGATTTCCTTAAAAAATATGAGTAAATTAAAGCAAATAAAAGCCAAGGTAATATTAAATAAATTAATACTGAAATTTTTGATATTGATGAATATCTCAATGATGCCTCAGAAAAAACAATAAGAAAAAAAGTAAATAAAAATATAAGTTTTTTATTTTTATTATAAATAAAATTATTTTTTGGAATTATAATTAAAAAACAGCATAACAATCCTATTATGGGAATAAATAATGGTTTATAAAATCTTTTAAATAATTCTTGATTTATTTCTTTATTTAAATTTTTGTCACAATTAAGAGGTTTTCCAAATAAAGATTTTTCGAAGTAAAAAAACGAGATACAATTAAAAAGATTAATTGAAGATCTTTCTTGTATTTTTGGCATAATAATTGAATTAGAAGAATAATCGGCAAGATTGAAATCTATTTGATCAAATTTAAAAACATTTATTTTTGTTTTATCATTATTTATTACCTTGCCATTGAATAATTGAAAAACTTTTCTTTGATTGCTGTCAATTATAACACCACCTTTAGCATAAATCATTTTTGAGCTATTTTTGGTTGAGTCATCAATAAAAATATTTGAGTATGAATTATCCATATTTTTTTTATCAATGAAAATTGTCAATCCATCAACAGCGTTAATAAATTTTCCGTCCCTTATTAAAGAAGTAAAAAAATCAATATTAGAATTTTTAAGAGACTCTCTTGCTTTTAATTGTGCGAGTGGAGAAAAAAAACTTCCCAATCCAATTTGAAAAATTGTTAAAAATATTGATAGGAGTAAAATTTTATTTGTAAAATCAATTTTGGTAACACCATTTACCCAAAAAATTGAAAGTTCATTTTTTTCCTCATAAGTAATAAGAATATAAAATAATGATATAAAAAATATAAAAGGTATGATTCTATGTACTATTTTTGGAAAATTTAAGAGTGTATAAGAAAAATAAGTCTTTAATCCATGCCCATCTTGCGTCACAAAATCAAAGTAATTTACCGCTTGTAAAGTCCAAACGATTAATCCAACCGTTAAACACATTATTGAGAAGAAAATTAGTGTATCTTTGGCAAATTTTCTAAATATTAATTTTTTCATTGAAAATAATAAATATCTTAATATATAGCATTCATCTATAATTCTTTGAATTTAAAAATTTATGCCTGTACAAATTAACTTTAAAAATACTAATCTGAAAAAAAACTCAGCAAATATAGTCTTATTTGCTGATGAAAAATTTAATATCGGATCTTTGAAAAGGCATATGTCTAGCTCAGAGTTTTCTTATATTTCTGATTTGTTGAAAAATAGTGAATTAACAAAAAATATATTAGTTTTTGAGTTAAATTCAAAAAAAAAGATAATCTTAATATCGCTCAAAAAAGATTTAAAAGACTCTGATATAGAAAATTTAGGTGCTGAATTATTTGGCCGTATAAATTACGGTAAAAATAGTGAATATTTCATTAATACCGACAGCATAATTAATAAAAATCAAAATTTGATTAGTTATTTTCTTCATGGATTTAAACTTAAGTCTTATGAATTTAATAGATATAAAACAAAGAAAAATACGAGAAATATTTCTATTAATTTAGTTGGAAGTAAGAATAGACCATCTTCTCAACATCAATTAAAATTTAAAGCACTAGAAGAGGGAACTTTTTTTGCCAGAGATTTAGTATCTGAACCTGGAAATGTTTTGCATCCTGATGAATACGCGAAAAGAATTAATTCATTAAAAAAATTTGGTTTAAAAATAAATATTTTAGATGAAAAAAAATTAAAAAAACTTGGTATGAATGCATTATTAGGAGTAGGACAGGGTAGCATAAGAGGGTCTTATCTTGTCACGATGGAATGGAATGGTTTGAAAAATAAATCAAAACCATTAGCATTTGTCGGGAAAGGAGTTTGTTTCGATACTGGCGGTATATCTCTCAAACCTGCAAAATTTATGGAGGACATGACTTATGATATGGCAGGTTCTGCAGTAGTAGTTGGTTTAATGAAATCAATTGCATTAAGAAAGGCAAAAATTAATGCTGTTGGTGTAGTTGGTCTTGTCGAAAATATGCCAGGAGGAAATGCACAAAGACCTGGAGATATAGTAAAATCTTATAGTGGAAAAAACTATTGAAATTTTGAATACAGATGCTGAAGGTAGATTGGTTTTGGCTGATGCGTTAACATATACAGAAAAAAAATATAAACCGAAATTTATCATTGATCTTGCAACATTAACAGGAGCTATAATTGTTTCATTGGGATCTGAGTATGCTGGTATGTTTTCTAACAATGATAAATTATCAAAACAAATTTATGAGGCAGGCGATCATGTTGCTGAAAAAGTTTGGCGAATGCCATTGAACAAAAATTACGATAAATTAATCGACTCAAAAAATGCAGATATGCAAAATATAAATTACGTAGGTGGCGCAGGCTCAACAACAGCAGCACAATTTTTGCAAAGATTTATTTTAAATAATACACCATGGGCTCATTTAGATATAGCAGGAATGGCTTTTTCAAAATATGGAGGAGCTCTAAATTCTGCTGGAGCAACAGGTTTTGGTGTAAGGTTATTAGACAAACTAATAGAGGAGAATTATGAGTAATATTCAGAACACTTTATCAATAATAAAACCTGATGCTGTCGAAAGAAACTTAGATAGTGAAATAAAAGAGATTTTTACGATGAATGGTTTTAAGATAATAAAAGAAAAAAAAATCCAAATTGAAAAATCTGAAGCAGAAAAATTTTATAAAGTTCATGAAACAAAACCTTTTTATAATGATTTATGCTCATACTTATCGTCAGGACCAATAGTCGTAATGGTTCTAGAAAAAGAAAATGCAGTTATTGGTAATAGAGAATTAATGGGTGCCACAAATCCAAAAGAAGCAAAAGAGGGCACCATTAGAAAAAAATATGGAATTTCAATAGATAAAAACTCCGTTCATGGATCAGATAGTGTAGAAAATGCTAAAATCGAAATTGATTTTTTTTTTAACGATTAGCATACAGTTTAGATATAGCCTTTACATAGAGCAAGTGTTCCTGAGCTAAAATTCTTTTTGCTAAGTTTTTTGGAGTATCATGCTTTTTAATTTGGACTTTTTTTTGTAAAATAATTTTTCCTGAGTCCAATTTTGACGTTACAAAATGCACAGTGCATCCTGAGTATCTTTCTTTATTGTTAATTGCTCTTTTATGAGTATTTAAACCTTTATATTTTGGCAGTAAAGAGGGGTGAATGTTTAATATTTTACCTTTAAACTTATTAATGAAATTTTCCGACAAAATTCTCATAAAACCAGCTAAACAAATAAGAGTTATCTCATTTTTTTTTAGAAAACTTAAAATTTTATTTTCATCATTAATTCTATTTTTAAAAGTATAAATCTTATTATCAATTTTTTTCTTTTTTGCAAAATCAATTCCTTTTGCTTTTGAGTTGTTAGAAATAACCATTTCAACTTTTATTGGAGATTTTTTTAATAATGAAAATTTATGTAACTTTTTTAAGTTACTACCTGTGCCAGAAATAAAAACAGCTGTTTTAACTTTATTAAGTCCAATTAATTTTTTCATTTAATTTGATTTTATTTTTTCCCCTCTTAATTTTTCCTATAACATAGGGTTGAAATTCTTTTGAAAAATATTTTGAAATTTTTTTCAAATTTTTGGGATTTATAATCAAACAAAATCCAACACCACAATTAAATGTTTTAAGCATTTCACTATCTTGAATTTGTTTTTTTTTTAACCATTTAAATATATTCAAAGGTTTAATTTTTTTTAAATCAATTTCAGCACATAGTTTATTAGGAATTATTCTTTTTAAATTATCCTGCAATCCCCCACCAGTTATGTTTGCACAACCATTTAAAAGTTTTTTATCTATAAGATTTAAAATTTCTTTAACGTAAATTTTAGTCGGTTTAATTAATTCTCTTTTTAAAAAAGGGTTTTTTCTTATATCTATTTTATTCTTATTAAGCAGATACCTAATTAATGAATATCCATTAGAATGTAGCCCACTTGATGGAATAGCTAAAATTAAGTCATTATTTTTTATTTTTTTTTTATCCAAAATTTTTTTTTGATCTACTATTCCAACAGCAAACCCCGCAATATCAAATTTACCCTTTTCATACGTACCAGGCATTTCGGCAGTTTCTCCACCAACTAATTCGCACTCTGAAATCTTACATCCTTTAATAATACCTTTTATAATTGATTTTAATTTTTTAAGATCAATTTTATTTATTGAGATATAATCTAAAAAAAAAAGTGGTTTTGCACCTTGAACGACTAAATCATTTACACTCATTGCCACAAGATCAATACCGATTGTATTATATTTATTTATTAAATTTGCTATTTCTATTTTTGTTCCCACACCATCAGTGCATGCAACAATTTTTGGATTTTTTATGTTTTTTGGAATACTAGAGATAGACCCAAAACCACCAATATTATTAAACCTTTTTTTTGGCTTATTTCTTGTAGATATATTGGATATGAATTGAATAAATTTATCTGCTGACTTTATATCAACGCCACTTTTTTTATAGGTAAATAAGTTTTTATTCATTACTATAAGGTATGAAATTTTATAATATTAATCATTTAAGAAAATTATATATTTTTTTCCTATTTCTATCTCTATCTTTATTTTTTTTTTCCACAGCCAAAGTAGAAGCAAAAGCTTTTGATATTAATGATGTAGAAATATCACAACCATTTGCGAATAATTTTGACAAAAATAATGTAATTGACCAAGGTTTTAGGCAAGCTTTTTTTAAGTTACTATCGTTAATAGTTACGTCATCTGATCAAGAAAAAATTGAAAATATTAGGTTGAATGAGATTAAAGTGATGATTGAATCATTTTCGATTAAAGAAGAAAAATTTATTAACGATATTTACTATGTAAATTTAGGTGTGTCTTTTAATAAAAAAAAAATTTTCAAATATCTTGAGGAAAGAAATATATTTCCATCCTCTCCTAAAAAAGAAAAATTTTTGTTCATACCAATAATAATAGACGAAACTAGAAAAGATTTATTGGTATTTTCTAATAATAATTTTTTTGATAATTGGAATGTTCTAAATGAAAGCCACCATTTAATTGAATATATTTTACCAACCGAAGATCTTGAAGATCTAAAGCAAATTAAAAGTAATTATGAGACAATTGAAAAATATAATTTTGAAGAGATTATTAAAAAGTATTATTTGGATAATTCTATAATTGCACTATTCTTTAAGAATAAGCAAAATGTAAGAGTGCTTTCAAAAATAAGTATTAAAAATAATTTAAAGTTAAAAAATCAAACATTTAAAAATATAGATATTAACGATCAAAAACAATTACAAAAAATAGTTGATGAGCTGAAAATAATTTATGAGGATAATTGGAAAATATCAAATCAAATTAATACCTCTATAAAACTATTATTAACAATAAAAACTAATAGTTCTGACGAAAAAAAAATTTCTAAATTTGAAAATATCTTAAGACAAAACAATCTGATTTATGATTTTTATATCAGCAAATTTAGTAATGATACAATATTTTATAAAATTGTATTCAATGGAACGCCAGATATATTTTTAAGATCAATGGGGAAACACAGATTCTCATTTAATACTCAAAATAAAATTTGGATAATGAAATGAGAGATTTAAATCAGGAAATAATAAAGTTTAATTATGAGCGGAATTTCAAAGATGATGATTTCTATGTATCGAAGAGTAATGAACATATTTTTGATTTATTAATGAGTTGGCCGAAATGGGAAAAAAATTTTTTGAATATAAGTGGTCCAAAATTTTCTGGAAAGACTCATTTAATAAATATATTTTTAAAAAAATTTAAAGGAATTAAATTAGATGCCAAAATACTTTCAAATGATCATTTTAAAAACTTAAAGATATATCAAAATATAGTTTTAGAAAATCTAGATAAAAATATTGATGAAAATCTTGTTTATTCATTATTCAATTTTGTTGATCAGGATAATAAATATTTAATTGTTACTTCAGAGGAAGCAATAGTTGATATCAATTTTGGATTAAAAGACTTAAGATCTAGGACCAAAAATTTTCTTTTACAAAGTATCACAAACCCTGATGATGACTTAATGTATGCTTTGATATTAAAAAACTTATCAGATAGACAAATTTTTTTAGATAAAAAACTGATTGAATATATAATTAAAAGAATTGATAGATCATATGGTAAAATATCTGATTTCATATATAAAATTGATGAGAGAAGCTTAAAAATGAAAAGATCAATTGATTTAAAGATTATTAAAGAAGTGCTAGGAGATTAATTGAATAAATTTAGAACTCATAACTGCAATCAATTAAGAAAAAAGGATATTGGAAGTAAAATTTCTTTATCAGGATGGATTAATAAAAAACGTGATCACGGCAATCTTCTTTTTTTAGATCTTAGAGATAACTATGGTGTTACTCAATGTATTATAAATAAAGACAATCCAAAATTTGCTGAGTTGGAAAAAACTCAACTGGAAACAGTAATCAAAGTTGACGGAAAGGTTGTCGAGAGAAATAATGAAACTATAAACAAAGATATTAAAACAGGTGAGATAGAAATTAATATTGAGAATTTTAACGTTCTAGGAACATGTAAAGAATTGCCAATGCCTGTTTTTAGTGATCAAGAATATGCTGAAGAAATTAGACTTAAATACAGATTTTTAGATTTAAGGAGAAAAAAAATTCATGAAAATATTATTTTAAGATCAAAAGTTATTTCTTTTATTAGAAATGAAATGAATAAAGAAGGTTTTTTAGAATTTCAAACACCAATCCTAACTTCTTCGAGTCCGGAGGGAGCGAGAGATTTTCTGGTACCTAGCAGATTAAATCCTGGAAAGTTTTATGCTTTACCTCAAGCTCCACAACAATTTAAACAGTTAATAATGGTGTCTGGGTTTGATAAATATTTTCAAATAGCACCATGTTTTAGAGATGAGGATGCTAGAGCAGATAGGAGCCCAGGAGAATTTTATCAACTTGATTTGGAAATGTCTTTTGTAGAGCAAGAAGATGTGTTTTCAGTAGTTGAAAAATTGTTAATAAATACTTTTAAAAATTTTTCTGATAAAAAACTAATGCATTCTAAATTTCCAAGAATTTCATATAAAGATTCTTTATCAAAATATGGAACTGATAAACCAGATTTAAGAAATCCACTTATAATAAAGGATATAACTGAAATTTTTGATAGGGAAGATGTTACTTTTGAAATATTTAAAAAATTGATAAAATCAGGTGCTAAAGCAAGATGTATAGTTACTGAAAATACAAAAGATAGGCCAAGAAGTTTCTTTGATGGTATTGATAATTGGGCCAAAGAGCAAGGTGCCTCAGGACTTGCTTATTTTACAATTGAAAAAGATAAAGAAATTACCGCAAAAGGACCAATAGGCAAGTTTTTTTCTAAAGAAGCATTGGAATTACTAATGAAAAAAACAAACTCAAAAATAGGAGATAGTATTTTTTTAGCTTGTGCAAAAGAGAAAGAATTAGAAAAAATTATAGGTCTTGCAAGGGATAAAATTGCCCGAGATTTAAATTTGATTAAAGATGATACTTTTGCTTTTTGTTGGATAGTTGATTATCCAATGTTTGAAAAAAACGAAATTACTAACAAGATTGAATTTAGTCATAATCCTTTTTCTATGCCACAGGGAGAGCTAGATAAAATTGATTACAGCAAACCTTTAGACATTCTTGCTTATCAATATGATATTGTCTGTAATGGAATTGAATTATCTTCTGG
This sequence comes from uncultured Pelagibacteraceae bacterium, assembly GCA_902509725.1. Next base: position 12,727 of record CABWYI010000002.1, read on the forward strand.
AGCAATAAGAAATCATATACCTGATTTAATGTATAAACTTTTTTCTATTGCTGGGTATAGTAAACACCAAGTAGATGAAAAATTTAGTGGTATGATAAATGCTCTTAATTATGGGGCACCCCCACATGGAGGTATCGCACCTGGAATAGATAGAATAGTAATGTTACTTGCTAATGAAAAAAATATTAGGGAAGTTACGATGTTTCCTATGAATCAAAATGCTCAAGATTTAATGATGAATGCACCTTCAGAAATTAGCGAGGCACAATTAAAAGAATTAAATTTATCAATTAAAAGTAAAAAATAATTTATTTTTTACCTTTTAGATTAATTTTTACGTCCGATAAGTCTACTAAGTTTTTTTTGTAATTATTTCTTACAAATCCCTTGCTCGTAATATCTTTGACAATTTTTAATAATTGATTTTGTCCTTCAGAACTTTGGTCGTCAATATTTGAATTATCAGAAGTATCATTTAGACCTATTGCAGGTGTGTGTGCCAGGTCTTCTCTATTTTGATAAGAAATTGCCAATTCTCTAAAAATATAGTCTAATATTGAGGTTGCACTCAAAATTCTATCATTTCCCTGAACCTTACCTGATGGTTCAAACTTTGTTCCAACATAAGCGCTTATGAATTCGTCTAAGGGCACTCCATATTGTAAACCAAGTGACACAGCTATAGCAAAATTATTCATTAAAGCTTTCACTAACTCCCCTTCCTTACTAGTATCAATAAAGATTTCACCAATCTTACCATCTTCATATTCTCCTGTGTGAAGGTAGACTTTGTGATCACCAATAGTCGCTTTTTGTATATATCCTTTTCTCCGATCGGGCATACCAAATCTTTTGCTATTATTTTCAGAAATAATATTTTTTGACTTTATGATATTCTCTAGTTTGTTAGTATCTTCATTCTTATTTTTAGTAATTTCATCAATTTTTGTATTTTCAATTATTTTTTTATTATTAGGGTCTAAACTTTTTGTTTTTCTATTATCTAGTTTGACATCTAGTACCTCAAATTTCCCGTCATCTCTTTTTTCAAGATTCTTCAATTCCGTTTCATTTATGTCTTCAAGGTAGTGATTTACCTTAAAAGTACATGTATAATATGTTTCTACTAAGTATTTTGCCATACGACCCCAATTTATTAAAATTATTTTGATTTATGAATCAAATTATTTATATACAAAAACAAATTTTAGTCTAATTTATTTTATACAATCTTAAATTGAAATAAGACTATATATATGTTGACACTTTTTAAAAAAATTTTCACATGGTGGAATCGTGACACACTCGGTACAAGAATTAAAACAATCTTGTTTGGAAAATATGTTGGCAAAGATTCTTTTGGAAATAAATATTACGAAAGCAAAAAAGGAAAAAGATGGGTTATATATCATGATGAAATTGATGCATCTAAAATACCTGTTGAATGGTATTCTTGGATACATTTTACTCCTAACAAAATTGAAAAAAAACATGAATTAGAAAAATATGATTGGCAAAAACCTCATCAACCCAACTTAACAGGAACTGATAAAGCGTATTATCCAAATAAAGATAAAGATGTTACAGCAAAAAAATATAAAACCTGGAAAAATTGAAATATATTTAATTATTTTAATATTATTTTTTTTCCCTTTTTCAAAATCTCAATCATCGAATGAATTAGAGGGCACTAGTACTGATATAAAAGTACTAGATAAAATAAGCTCAAAAAATGCTTTAGTTAAGTTAAAGAATGGAGAGGATTTTAAATATAAAGATTTATTAATTAAAAGTATGAAATGTATTAATTCTGAGTTTGATGACAATCCAGAAATTACGGCATATATCCAAGTAAGAGATATAACAAAACAAAATAAAGACGGTGTTTTTGTTTTTAACGGGTGGATGTTCTCATCTAGTCCTTCGATTGAACCTTTTGACCACCCGGTTTATGATATTTGGCTAATTGACTGTTATTAAATTATTTTTTCATTATCAAGCCAACTTACATTGAAATCAGAATTCAAAAATTTTTTGTGATTTAAGAGCTTTTTATGTAACGGAATCGTTGTGGTTATTCCTTCAATAACAAATTCATCCAATGACCTATTCATTCTTTGAATGGCTTCAGTTCTATTTCTTCCATGGCAGATAAGTTTACAAACCATACTGTCATAATAAGGAGTTACTTTATATCCCTGAAATATTGCTCCATCCACTCTTGTTCTAAAACCAGAGGGTTGATGACACATGCCAATAGTCCCTGGAGATGGTTGAAAGTTTTTACTTGGATCCTCAGCATTTATTCTACATTCAATTGCATGACCTCTTGGATTTATATCCGATTGTTTTAAAGCTGTTTCACCAGTGTAAGCAATGTGGATTTGCTCTTTTATTATATCAATTCCAGTAACCATTTCAGATACCGGGTGTTCAACCTGAACCCTGGTATTCATCTCTAAAAAATAAAATTTACCATCCTCGTATATAAATTCGACCGTTCCGGCACCTTCATATCCAATTTTACTTACCATTTTTACCGTTCTATCAAATAAATCTTTTCTAATTTGATCATTTAAAACTGGGCTTGGTGTTTCTTCAATTAATTTTTGATGTCTTCTTTGAACCGAGCAATCTCTTTCATGTAAATGAACTGTTCTATTTTTTCCAGCTAATATTTGAACTTCTATATGTCTAGGATTTTGAAAGAACTTTTCAATATAAACTTCATCATTTCCAAAATATTTTTTAGCCTCAGATTTAGCTGTTGAAAAAAGAGTTTCAAATTCTTGTTCCTTATTTACAATTTTCATACCTTTACCACCACCACCACCAGAAGCTTTTATTAAAACTGGAAATCCAATTTTTTTACATAATTCTTTAGCTTGATTTATATCTTTTACACCACCTTCAGATCCTTCGATTACAGGTAAACCATTTTCTTTTGCTATTTTTTTAGCTTGAATTTTATCCCCCATCATCTCAATGTGTTTTGAAGAAGCTCCAATAAATTTAATTTTATTATCCTCAAGAATTTTTGCAAAACTTGCATTTTCAGATAGAAATCCATAACCTGGATGAACTGCCTCAGCATTTGTTAAATCTACTGCTGATAGCAAAGCCGGAATATTTAAATAACTATTTGCTGGTTGATGAGAACCAATACAAACACTTTCATCTGCTAATCTTACGTGCATACTATTTCGATCAACATCTGAATGAACAGCAACTGTGGAGATACCCCATTCTTTGCAAGCTCTTATAACTCTGACTGCAATTTCCCCACGGTTCGCAATTAAGATTTTTTTAAACATTACTCTAGAATGATTATTGTTTGACCAAACTCAACTGGTTGACCGTCTTCAACACAAATTTCTTTTACTATTCCATCCGCAGTTGATGGAACATGGTTCATAGTTTTCATAGCCTCAACTATCATAACTGTGTCACCTTTTTTAATTTTTTTTCCTATTTCAGCAAATTTTTTAGCTCCTGGTTCTGGTGCATGGTATGCCGTGCCAATAATAGGAGATTTTACTTCAATACCTGATAAAGATCTATTATTTGCGCCAGGTGTTTCAGTTGAAGGCACTGTTTGTTTAGTCGGAGAAATTGGCTGATTATTAATAGATACGTTATTTTTTGAAACTTTTATTTTTGTATCTTTTTCAGTATATTCTAATTCAGTTAGATTAAACTCGTCTAAGTAATCACTTAGTTCTTTTATAATTTTTTTATCAATTTTCATTTTTTAAAAGCTTTTGCATTGAAATTATGGCTAAAATATAACCTTCCGTACCTAAACCAAAAATTCCTCCAGTAACTATATCGCTAATTAAAGATTTATGCCTAAATTCCTCTCTTTTGTAAATATTTGATATATGTAGTTCGATTATAGGTTTTTTAAAAACTTCAAGAGCATCTCTAATTGCTACAGATGTATGAGTAAAAGCAGCAGCATTAATAATAATTCCATCAAAATTTTTTAAAGACTCCTGGATTAAACTTACTATTTCTCCTTCAATATTTGATTGAGTAAATTCAACAAATAGCCCTAAATCTTTTGATTTTTTGAGACATTTTTCTTTTAATTCATTAAATGTAATAGATCCATATTGAGACTCATCTCTCTCTCCTAATAGATTGATATTTGGACCATTAATAATTATAATTTTATTCATTCAGCACTTATATACGATGAGAAAAGCAAAAAAAATAAAAATAAAATTAAATGGTAAAAAAAAAATTATCAGTGATAAATTAAAATTATTAGATCTTATAATTTTTTTAAAAATACCTCTTAAAAAAGTAGCAATTGAATTAAATGAAGAAATAGTAGATAAAAAGGCTTTGAGTAGCATTAATCTTAAAAAAAATGATAAAATTGAGATTGTTCATTTTATTGGAGGTGGCTAGATGAAAAATGACAAGTTAATTATTGCTAATAAAAATTTTAACTCAAGACTGATTGTGGGCACTGGAAAATATAAAAATATGCTCGAATGTGCTAAGGCAGTAAAGTTTTCTGGAGCAGAAATTGTCACTGTTGCTGTAAGACGAGTAAATATTTCAAATAAAAAAAAACCTATTTTAATGGACTATATTAATCCAAAAAAAATAACTTATTTACCTAATACGGCGGGTTGTTTTAATTCTAAAGAAGCCTTAAGAACTTTGAGATTGGCTAGAGAGATTGGTGGATGGAAATTAGTAAAATTAGAAGTGCTCGGAGATAAAAAAAATTTATTTCCAGAAATGATTGAAACATTAAAATCAACAGAAATTTTAGCTAAAGAAGGCTTTAAAGTAATGGTATATTGCAATGATGATCCATTAATGGCAAAAAGATTAGAAAACTCAGGAGCTTGTGCGATTATGCCATTAGCCGCCCCTATAGGCTCTGGTCTTGGAATTTTAAATAAAGTAAATATTAAAATTATTAGATCCCAAACCAAATTACCATTAATAATCGATGCTGGACTCGGTCAAGCTTCTGATGCGGCTATAGCAATGGAGCTTGGATGTGATGGTGTTTTGGTTAATACAGCCATCGCAAAATCAAAAGACCCATTTCAAATGGCTTTAGCTTTTAAAAATGCCGTGGTCGCAGGAAGGCAGAGTTTTCTTTCAGGACGGATAGAAAAAAAAATTATGGGTGAGCCCTCATCTCCTAAAAAGGGCATTATTTAGCTTTTTTAAAAAATTTTTTCTTTCTATAAGTTTTTTTCTTAAATATTTTTTTCTCCTTAATATTTATAATATTATCACCTTTCTTCTGCATATCTAATTTTTTAAGTTTCTCAAAATGTTCGATTAATTCAATTGTTTTTTTTTGATTTGTTTTTAATATCAATAATATATTCGGGAATTATTAAGCTAGTATCACTTATAATATCAATCTTCATTTTGTTTTTTTTTTCTGAGTGGGTTAAATCTTCAATAAAATTTTCTTTTAAAAAATCTGATATTTTTTTACAAACTTTAATTTCTACAAATTTAGCTTTATTCAATATTGCTTTTAGCTCAACAAGTTTTAGTAGTTTTTGTGCAAAAGACTCATCTGTCAAATTAACTTTCCATTTAACAGCACTTTCCCTTAGTCTTTGTCTTGACATTTCTAAAAGTCCAAAATTACTAATTCTACCAATTTGGATACGAGCCCTGTCAGTCCGACATTTTTCTTTTAGTTTTCTTTCAACCAATCTTCTATTCCCATAACTTAACATATCTATAAAATCTATTATAATCAGACCTGATAAATCTCTTATCTTGATTTGCCTTGCAATCTCATCTGCTGCCTCTAAATTTGTATCGAGTGCTGTGCTCTCGACATTTTTTTGTTTAATTGAGCTCCCAGAGTTTATATCAATTGAGACAAGAGCTTCCGTTGGATTTATTACCAAGTATCCTCCAGAATTTAATTTAATTTCTGACTCAAATATTTGATTTAATTTTTGTTCTATACGCTCTTCTATAAACAAAGGTATTCTTCCTCTATATTTTTTCACTCTTTTTACATGTAAAGGCATCATTAATTTCATATAATTTTGAGCTTTCTTATATCCATCATTACCTTCAATAATTATATTTTTTGTAGCTTCGTCATACATATCTCTCAAAGTTCTTTTAATAATTTCGCTTTCCTGATGGATTAAAGATGGTGCAATCGAATTTATTGCGTTTGTCTTTATTTGATTCCATGTATTTATTAGCGTAGTTAAATCATGATTTATTTCATTTTTGGTTTTATTACTTCCTGCAGTTCTCACTATCAGTCCCATCTCTTTAGGTATTTCTATTTCATTTAATATTGTTCTTATCTTTCTTCTATCTATAGGATTAAAAATTTTTCTTGATATACCACCACCTTTGGGAGTATTGGGCATCAAAACAATATATTTTCCTGCAATTGAAATAAAAGTACTTAACGCTGCACCCTTTTGCCCTCTTTCATCTTTTAAAACTTGAACAAGAATAACTTGATTTGGCTTTATGACTTCTTGAATCTTGTATCTTTTAAATCTATATCTATTTTCAGTTTTTTTATTACCTGAATTTTCTTCAGTATCTTTGTCTGCCGCTTCTTTTTTTTCTATAGGATCGTCAGTTTCTAATTTTCCTTCTGCAAGATTTTCTTCTTCTAAAGCCTCAACTTGTTTAGAAAGTTCCTCCCTTACTTTTTCTTCTTCTTTTTTAATAATTTGAAGGTCACTCTTAGGTATTTGATAATAGTCGGACTGAATATCGTTAAAAGATAAGAACCCATGTCTTTCTCTTCCAAAATCTATGAAAGCAGCTTGTAAGGAAGGTTCAATACGACTTACTTTTCCTAAGTAAATATTATTTTTTATTAAATTATTTTTGATCCCTTCATACTCATAATCCTCGATATTTTCCCCAGATTTGAGAACAACCCTTGTTTCATTGGGATGCGATGCATCAATGTATAAATTTTTTTCCATAATTTGTGATTTAATTGTTTCATTTTATTTTAATAAATTTTGTATAATTATTCTGCCTTATCTTTACCAAATTCCAATATATAATGGAAACAAAATGAGAAAACATTTAAAAAATATTTTTTTGGTTATTACAGTCAGTTTTTTGTTACTATCAATCATTTTATTTAGCATTTTATGGACTTTTTCTAACAATATCCCTGATTATAAATTTTTAAAGAATTACAAACCTCCAGTTTCAAGCAAAGTTTATTCTGGTAATGGTGACTTAGTAGCTGACTTTTCAAAAGAAAAAAGAATTTTTGTGCCTTATAACTCAATTCCTGAGAACGTAATAAACTCATTTTTGTCTGCAGAAGATAAGAACTTTTTTTCACACCCTGGAGTAGATGCTAAAGGAGTTTTAAGGGCTGTTATAAATAATATAAAAAATATAATGAGCTCAAAAAGGCTTGAGGGAGCATCAACAATTACCCAGCAAGTAGCTAAAAATTTTTTATTAAATAATGAGGTTTCTATAAATAGAAAAATTAAAGAGGCAATACTAGCCTTTAGAATTGAAAGGGCACTATCAAAAGAAAGAATACTAGAACTGTACCTTAACCAAATTTATCTCGGCAGTGGATCCTATGGAGTGGCAGCAGCAAGCTTAGAATATTTCGATAAATCTATAAAAGATCTTGATTATGCTGAGGCTGCATTACTGGCTGCATTACCTAAAGCTCCTAGCAAATATAATCCATATAGAGATATCAAGTTAGCAAAGTTTAGAAGAGATTTAGTTTTAAAAAATCTTCTTGATAATAATTTTATAAAAGATGAGGATTTTAAAAATTTTAAAGAAAAGGATATTAACTTAAAAAAAAAAAAAAAAGTTTTTTTAGAGGACTCCCAATATTACATTGAAGATGTAAGAAAAAATATAATTGAATTATTAACATATGAAAAAGTTTACAAGCAAGGGTTTAATATTAATACACCAATTAATTTGGAACTTCAAAAAATTGCAACCAATTCATTAAGAAACGGTTTAATTTCGTATGATAAAAGAAAAGGATGGAGAGGCGTTATTGCAAATAAAAAGTATACTAAAAATTGGAGTCAGGATTTAGAAAAATTTGAATTAGAAAAATCAATTAATTGGGAAATTGCGATAATTAAAGATATAGAAAAATTTTCAGCAACAATAGAAACAATTAATAAACAAGAAGGTATTATTGAGTATAATGATATTACTTGGACAAAAAAAGAGTTTGATCAATTATTTGAAATTGGAGATATAATTCACGTAAAAAAAATAGAGAGCAACAGATATAGTTTAAAGCAAATACCTAAAATTAATGGTGGCGTTGTTGTTATGGATCCTTACACAGGAAGAGTTTTAGCTTTAAGTGGAGGATTTAGTTTTAAAAATAGTGAATTTAATAGAGCCTCACAAGCTTTTCGACAACCAGGATCTGCTTTTAAGCCATTTGTTTATGCATTAGCCCTAGAAAATGATTATACGCCCACCTCTTTAGTCTTAGACGCTCCTTTAGTTTTGGATCAAGGTTCAGATTTGAAAATGTGGAAACCTGAAAACTACGGAAAAAAATTTTATGGCCCCTCAACCCTCAGAGTTGGATTAGAAAAATCAAGAAACTTAATGACTGTGAGAATAGCACAAAAATTAGGTATAGATAAAATTACAAAATTTTCAAAAGAACTTGGTATTTATGAAAATCCAGAAGAGCTGCTGTCGATTTCTCTTGGTTCTGCTGAAACTACTTTATTAAAATTAACATCTGCTTACTCAGCTTTTGTAAATGGAGGAAAATTAGTTCAGCCGATATTGATAGATAGAATTCAAGACAGTGAGGGTAATACAATTATAAATAATGAAAAAAGAACTTGTGTAAACTGTAATGATATTTCATTTACAAGTAAAGAATACCCGAAAATATCTGATAAATATAAAAAAGTTTTTTCTGATCAAACAGCCTATCAAATTTCTTCATTGTTAGAGGGAGTAATCCAGAGAGGTACAGGAAAAAAATTAAAAGATTTAAATTTAAATTTAGCTGGAAAAACAGGAACAACTAACGAAAACACAGATGCATGGTTTGTTGGTTTTACTTCTAATATAGTGGTGGGTGTTTATGTTGGTATGGATAATCCCTCGCCACTAGGCAAATATGAAACTGGATCTAAGACCGCACTGCCAATTTTTAGAAGTTTTGTCGAAGCTGCAATAAAAAAATCAGACGCGAGACCATTTAAAGTACCAGATGGTATCGTGATGATGGTTGTTGATCCATCAACAGGCCAAAAAGCAAAATTTTCGTCAAAAGACACTATTCTTGAGGTATACAAAAGTAAAAATGTTATTGATGGTAAAATTCTTTATTCAAATAACAATAGATTAGACTCAAATAATATATTAATGTTTTATTAATGGATACTAAATATATAGATTTTAAAAAAGAAATTGAAAAGATCAATCAAAGAGTAAAGGAGTATCTTTGAAAAAAACAAAGTATATTCCCAATTAGAAAATCATAATAAAAAAATGCTTGATGCTAATTTTTGGCAAGATAAATCAAGCTCAAAAAAAATAATAAAAGAAAAAAAATTATTCGAAGATTTGATTAATTCGTTTGAAAATTCAATAAGTAAATTAAATGATTTAGATGATTTGATGGAGCTTGCTGTAGAGGAAGGTAATACAAATATACAAAATGAAGTTTTAAGCAGTATAAAAAATTTAAGATCTTTAGTTAAAAAAAATGAGATTAATTGCTTTTTATCAAATGAGGCAGATTCACTTGATTGTTATATTGAAATTCACGCAGGTGCTGGAGGAACTGAGAGTCAGGATTGGGCAGATATGTTAAGAAGAATGTATTTGAAATGGTCTTTAAATAAGAATTTTAAATCAAGTTTAATTAGTGAACACACGGGTGAAGAAGCTGGAATTAAGTCTTCCACAATAAGAATAGATGGTGATTATGTTTTTGGTTGGCTTAAAAAAGAGTCCGGAATACATAGATTAGTTAGAATTTCTCCTTTTGACTCTGGTGCGAGAAGACACACAAGCTTTGCTAGTGTTTGGGTCTATCCTGTGGTTGATGAAAATATTAAAGTAGAGATATTAGAAAAAGATTTAAGAATAGACACATATCGATCAAGTGGAGCAGGTGGCCAGCACGTTAACACCACTGATAGTGCTGTTAGAATCACTCATTTACCTTCAAAAATAGTTGTTCAATGTCAAAACGAGAGATCACAACATAAAAATAAAGAGACCTGTATGAATATGTTAAAGGCTAGATTGTACGATTTTAAGATAAAGAAAAAAGAGGAAGAAAGTCAAAATTTAGAATCTTCAAAATCTGAAATTGGCTGGGGCCACCAAATAAGATCATATGTTTTACAACCTTATAGACTTGTAAAAGATAATAGAACTAATTTTGAAAGCTCAAGCCCAGACAAAGTTTTAGATGGGGAAATAGACAATTTTTTGGAACAATCATTATATCAAATTAAATGAAAATAATTTTTAGAATATTCTTAGTTTTATTTTTTACTTTAATTATTTTGATATCTTATTTAAGCTTTGTGGGAGTCGAGACTGATAAATTTAATAATCAAATCTCTAAAAGATTAAATAATATTAATGACAATTTAGAAATAGATTTAAAAAAAATTTATTTGGTTTTTGATCCATTTAATTTTAAACTAGATGTAAAAACAATAGGTCCAAAATTAAAAAGTGGAAAACAAATTATAGAAATTGAAAGTATAAAAACACAAATATCTTTAAGATCATTTTTTGAAAATGAATTCTCAATAGAAAATCTCGATATTTCAACAAAGTCGATGAAAATAAAAGAGACTATTTCTTTTTTGAGATCGTTAAAAGATAGTCCTCAGTTATTTATTTTGGAAAAAATTATTAAAAATGGTTACATTATATCAAATTTTAAATTGGAATTTGATTCCAATGGAAACATAAAAAAAAATTATATCATTAATGGTTTTATTAAAGACACTAAATTAAGTCTTATAAAAAAATATAAAATAGAAAAAATTAAACTTTGATTTTAACTATGGAGAGAATAACTTAACTATTTTCGATACAAGTCTCTTATTAAATAATTTATCTTTAAATTCAAAAAAATTAATTATTAAAAAATTTAAAAATGATTTTATTTTTCAGGGTAATTTAGAGCATAAAAATATTAATTTAGATAAAAGAAATCTAGAGCTATTTTTGAAACCAATTTTACCCAATATTAAGGTAAAAGAATTTATTTTTAACTCAAAAAGTGATTTTTCCTTTAAATTAAACAATAGATATAAAATTAGAGATTTGCATGTAATTTCAAAAACGAAAATTGAAAAAATTTCGTTAATAAATGAATTAGATTTAGATAATGTTTTTCCTAAAATTAATAAAGAGATTAATTTATTAAATAACGAACTAAATATAAATTATAAAAAAAATTTTTTAAATATTGATGGTAGTGGAAATGTTTTGTTTCAAAATAATAAAGATAAGATTTCATATCAAATAGATAAAAAAAAAGATCAAATTAAATTTTCAGTTTCATTGAATATAAAGGATAACCCTGTTATTTTAAATTTTCTAAATTTTGAAAAAGAAAAAAATAAAGAAGCAATTTTAAAATTAAAAGGTGTAAAAAAAAAAAATCAACTTTTAATCAATTTATTGTCGCTAAAAGAGAGCGATAATTTGATGCAAATTAAAAATCTTATATTAGATCAGAATTCAAAAATTAAAAATTTTACTCAACTAAAACTTAATTATACTGACAAAATAGATAAAAAAAACTTCATAAATCTAGATAGAAAAAATAAAGAATACTTTATCAAAGGTTCTTTTTTCAATGGAGGTACTCTAATTGATGAATTACTGAATAATGAAAAAAAAGAGCCAATTTTTAATATTAATAGCAAAATCAATATTGATATCGATGAAGTTTATGTTGATGATGTTTATAGTTTAAAAGATTTATCTGGATCTTTATTTCTGAAGTCTCAAGAAATTAAAAAAGCTGATTTGAGAGGACTTTTCTCTGATTATAAAAAGATGAAATTTACCGTAAATTCAAATGATAATGAAAAAATAACAACTTTATATGTTGATAATGCTGAACCAATTATAAAAAAATATAAGTTTATAAAAGGTTTTGAAGAAGGTTCTCTTGATTATTATAGTTTAAATAAGAATGGAAAATCGATTTCCACATTAAAAATATATGACTTTAAATTAAAAGAAGTACCTGTCCTTACAAAAATTTTAACTCTTGCTTCTCTCCAAGGAATTGCTGATATCCTTTCAGGAGAAGGAATTAGATTTAATGAATTTGAAATGAACTTTAATACAAAAAAAAATTTAATGACAATAGATGAAATTTACGCAATAGGACCAGCTATTTCAATTTTAATGGAAGGTTATGTGGAAAAAAATGAATTGGTAAGTTTGCGTGGAACACTAGTTCCAGCAACAACAATAAATAAAGCGATAGGATCAATACCAGTTTTAGGAAAAATACTTGTTGGTACAAAAACTGGAGAAGGAGTTTTTGGTGTAAGTTTCAAAATTAAAGGACCACCAAAAAAATTAGAGACGACTGTAAATCCAATCAAAACCTTAACCCCAAGATTTATAACAAGAACACTTGAGAAAATTAAAAAAAATTAATAGATTTCTATTTTAATATGTCTTTTTTTTCCAACTGAGAGCTTAAGATAATCATTATTGAAGAATTTTTTTGTTACAATTAATTTTTCATCTATTATTAATTCATCATTAATTTTAATAGCATTTCCTTTTATTAATCTTCTAATTTCGCTTTTTGACTTTTCAAGCTTTGATAAAATAATTAACTCTATTATATTCATTTTCTTGTCTAAAAAATTTTTTTTAATTTTTTCAGTTGGTAAATTTGAGCCTAATGATTTTCCTGAAAATGCTTCGTTTGCGGCTTGTGCTGAATTTTCAGCAGCTTTTCTTCCATGAAGCATGCTAGCTGCTTCATTTGCTAATAAGATTTTAAGACTATTTATATCTCTACTTTTCAAGTCTTCAATTTCATCAATTTCTAGATCTGTAAAAAACTTTAAAAATTTTATTACATCCCTATCATCTGTATTACGCCAAAATTGCCAATAGTCATAAGCTGAAAGTAATTTGTTATCTAACCATATAGCACCACTTTCTGTTTTACCCATTTTAGCACCCGATGCCAAAGTGATTAGAGGAGTTGTGAGTCCAAAACATTCTTTATTTGAAAATCTTTTTATAAGATCTACTCCGTTTACAATATTTCCCCATTGATCGGAGCCACCTATCTGTAAAACGCATTTTTGTTTTTTATGAAGTTCCAAAAAGTCATAAGCTTGCAAAATCATATAATTAAACTCCATATAGCTTAAAGATTGCTCTCTTTCTAATCTCAATTTTACACTTTCAAAAGTTAACATTTTATTAATTGTAAAATGTTTTCCAATTTCTCTCAAAAAAGAAATATAATTAAGTCCTTTTAACCATGAATAGTTGTTAACAAATATAGGTTTAGTTTTTGGATCATCACTTTTTAAATATTTTTTGAGTATTTTTTCAATATTCTTGATATTTTTATCTATTTCTTTTTCAGTAAGTATTTTTCGAGTCTTATCTTTTCCTGATGGATCACCTATTCTTGTTGTTCCACCACCAATTAATACAATTGGCCTGTGACCATGTTTTTGCATTAACCTTAAACACATTATTTGAAGAAGGCTGCCCACATGTAAGCTCTCTGCGGTACAGTCAAAACCTATGTATCCTTTAATATTTTCTTTCCCCAATAAATTTGACAATTCCAGCTCATTTGTACATTGATAGAAATAGCCTCTATCTTTAAATTCTTTTAAAAATTTATTCATGAATCTATACTTACACAATATACATTATTTAATAAAAAAAAATAAGAATGGGCAAGATTTTCACAGCATTAGGTCTAATGAGCGGAACATCAATGGATGGCGTAGATGTATCAATAATTAAATCTGATGGTCATAGTCAATTTAGTAATATTTTAGATGATTATTATGAGTTTGATAATGAACTCCATGAAAGACTTCTCAGTTTGAGAAACTCTATAACAACAAAAGAAAATTTAATTGAGTTTTCAAAAGAGCTTAAAATACTTGAGCGCGATCTTACACTTTTTCATAGTGAAGTTGTTAATAAAACATCTTCAAAATTTATTGATAAAATAGATTTGGTTGGATTTCATGGGCAAACAATTTTCCACAATCCTGAAATCAAAATTTCAAAACAACTTGGAGATGGAAATTTGTTATCTCAATTAACTCAAAAAAATGTTATATATAATTTTAGACAAAATGATCTTAAAAATGGAGGACAGGGCGCTCCCTTGACACCTATTTTTCATAATTTGTTAGCAAACAATATTTTTAGTGAAAATAAAAATGAATTATTTAATATTATGAATATAGGTGGAATTACAAATATAACTAAAACTGTAAAAAACCAAGAACTCTTGAGTAGTAGTTTTCAAGCTTTTGATATAGCCCCAGGTAATTGTTTGATAGATAATTGGATTCAGAAAAATTCTGACAAAAAATATGATAAAGATGGAATGATCGCAAAATCTGGAAAAATTGATGAATTAATTTTAAATCAGGCTATAGAAAATTTTAAACTTCATTCTTACGAAAAATCTTTAGACATAAAAGATTTTGACATCTCTTTTGCTAAAGGATTATCTCTGGAAGATGGTTGTGCAACTATCACAAATTTTACTGCTTATTTAATTTCAGAAGGAATAAGATTCTTAAATAACAATAACTTAACAGATTATAAAAATATTTTAGTATGTGGGGGAGGAAGAAAAAATATCTATTTAATGGAAACCATAAAGAGTTATTTGAAATATTCCAAAGATTTTAAAATTGAATCTATTGATACTTTTAATTTAGAAGGTGATTATATTGAGTCCCAGGCTTTTGGATATCTTGCTATAAGATCTTATCTAGGCTTACCAATTTCATTTCCAAATACTACAAGATGTAAAAAACCAACCTTAGGTGGAGTGCTAGTTAAAAATTTTTAATATAAAGCTGTTTCTTTTTTAATATACTTATCTAAAACTTGATTAAGTAAAGTTTCATTTTTAGAGAAAAAATGATTTGCATCGTTAACCGATTGAAATTCAACTTTAATTCCTTTTTGAGCGCTAAGTCTTTTGTTGAGTTCATCCACATGGATAACAGGCACAAGTTCATCTTTTTTTCCATAAACCATAAGACCTGATGTTGGGCATGGGGATAAAAAAGAAAAATCATAAACATTAGGCTGGGGAGAAATAGCTATAAATCTATTAATTTCCGGTCTTCTCATAAGTAGCTGCATGGCAATCAGAGCACCAAAAGAAAAACCAGAAACCCAACATTGAGAATTGTCAAAATTTTCTCTTTCTAACCAATCTAATGCAGCTGCTGCATCTGCTAGTTCACCCTGACCATTGTCAAATTCACCATCGCTTTTACCAACCCCTCTAAAATTTACTCTACAAACAGAAAAATCATTTTCCATAAAAGTATGGAAAGTTTCTACTACAACTTTGTTATTCATTGTTCCTCCATATTGAGGGTGGGGCTGCAAAACTAAAGCTATTGGAGAGGTATTTTTTTTACTTTTAAAATATTTTGCTTCGAGTCTACCTGCTGGCCCAGGGATGAAGATTTCTAAAATTTTATTATCCATAATTGTTATTGATTATTATTCTCAAAAAAAAATTACATCTATCACAACTGCGTGACAAAATGTTAGTTTTTTTTTACTTAAGATACTTGACTATTTTAGTCGGGTTTATATATACCCTTATAAAATGGGGATTTATGAAACTTACTTCTAGAGGTAGATATGCGGTAATGGCTTTAGCGGACCTGGCAAGATTTGATAATATCAACCCAGTTTCTTTAAGAGACATCTCATTAAGACAAGGTATCTCTCTTGATTACCTAGAGCAAATTTTTTCTAAATTGAGAAAAAGAGAAATAGTTCAAAGTATAAGAGGTACTCAGGGTGGTTATATTTTAAAAAAAAAAGCAAAAGAAATAAAACTTAATAATATTTTTGAAGCAGTAGATGAAAAAGTAAAAACTGTCCAGTGTAAAAAAGATTCAAAAAAAGGTTGCAATGGAAAAGCAACCAAATGTTTGACCCATAATCTTTGGGATGAACTCGAAAATCACATAAACAACTTTTTTGAAGAAAAAAGTTTAGAAGATTTAGTTAAAGAAAATAATGAAAGAATTTGATAATGGATACTAGAGAAAAAGATATAGAAAAATTAAAAGATTATAAATACGGTTTTACCACCGACATTGAAAATATTAAATCACCGAAAGGTCTTAATAAAGATGTAATAAAATTTATTTCTAATATTAAAAAAGAACCTAAATGGATGCTAGATTTTAGATTAAAGGCTTTTGAAAGATTCAAAGTTTTAAAAGAACCTAATTGGCAAAAACCAAAATATCCAAAAATTGATTACCAAGATTTATACTACTATTCAGCTCCAAAAAGTATGAAGGACAAACCAAAAAGTTTAGATGAACTAGATCCAAAACTTTTGGAAACTTATAAAAAGTTGGGAATTCCATTACAAGAACAAGCTAGATTAAATGGTATAGCGGTTGATGCAGTTTTTGACTCTGTTTCAGTTGCCACAACTTTTAAAGGTGAGTTAACGAAACATGGAATTATATTTTGTTCTATGTCTGAAGCTATACAGAAGCACCCAGATCTTGTAAAAAAATATCTTGGAACAGTCATTCCAACAACAGATCATTTTTTTGCTACTTTAAATTCTGCAGTTTTTACTGACGGATCATTTGTATACATTCCTGAAGGTGTAAAATGTCCGATGGAACTTTCCACTTATTTTAGAATTAACGCATCAGAGACTGGACAATTTGAAAGAACATTAATTGTTGCTGATAAAGGAAGTTATGTAAGTTATTTGGAGGGCTGTACAGCACCAATGAGAGATGAAAATCAACTTCATGCAGCTAATGTGGAGCTAATAGCTCTCGATGATGCGGAGATTAAATATTCAACAGTACAAAATTGGTATCCAGGAGATGAGAATGGAAAAGGAGGAATATATAATTTTGTTACTAAAAGAGGATTGTGCAAAGGTAAAAATTCGAAAATATCTTGGACACAAGTAGAAACTGGTTCAGCTATAACATGGAAATATCCCAGCTGTATTTTGCAAGGAGATAACTCGATTGGAGAATTTTATTCTATAGCAATTACAAACAATCATCAAAAAGCAGATACTGGAACAAAGATGATACACTTAGGTAAAAATACCAAAAGTAAAATAATTTCAAAGGGAATTAGTGCAGGGTTTTCGGATATGACTTACCGGGGACTGGTTGATATTAATTCAAAAGCAAAAAATTCAAGCAATTATACTCAATGTGACTCATTGTTGATGGGAAATAAATGTGGTGCTCACACTGTACCGTATATCAAAAATAAAAATTTTGACTCTAACATTGCACATGAAGCCACAACTTCAAAAATCAGTGAAGAGCAATTACATTACTGTCAACAAAGAGGATTAAATCCGGAAGAGGCAGTAGGATTGATTGTAAATGGATTTTGCAAGGAAGTTCTTCAACAGTTACCTATGGAATTTGCTGTTGAGGCACAAAAATTAGTAGGTATTAGCTTGGAAGGAAGCGTAGGCTAATGCTTAAAATAAATAATTTAAATGCGAACGTGGATAAAAAGTCGATTTTAAAGGGTTTTTCTTTGAATATAAACCCTGGGGAAGTGCATGCAATAATGGGTCCTAATGGATCTGGAAAAAGTACATTATCAAATATTTTATCGGGTAAAAAAGGCTACGAAGTTTCAGGAGAAATTTTATTTGAGAATAAGAATTTATTTGATTTAGAAACAGAGGAAAGGGCTCATAAGGGTATATTTTTAGCTTTTCAATATCCTCTAGAAATTCCAGGTGTAAATACTAATATTTTTTTAAAAACTTCTTTAAATGCAATAAGAAAGGCCCGTGGGCAAAAAGAGCTAGATGCTATTGAGTTTTTAAAACTCGTAAAAGAAAAAGCTAAAGAACTTAAATTTGATGAGGAAAAATTAAATAGACAACTTAATGTAGGTTTTTCTGGAGGAGAAAAAAAGAAAAATGAAATTTTACAAATGTCAATGTTAGCGCCCAAGCTATCTATATTAGATGAAACAGATTCTGGCCTGGATATCGACGCATTAAAGATAGTTGCAGATGGTGTAAATACTCTCAGAAATAAAGAAAATTCTTTCTTAATAATTACTCATTATCAAAGACTATTAGATTATATTAAACCGGACTTTGTTCATGTTTTAATGAACGGTAAAATAATAAAATCTGGTGGTCCAGAGCTAGCAATCGAATTAGAAAAAAAAGGATATGAAAGCTTTAATTAAATGAATGAGCAATTAAAAATAGATTTTGAAAAAATGTTAAAGACATCTGATTTTTCGAAAAAAGATATTGAGTTTAAAACAAAACATTTAAACAAATTTGTTGAAAGTGGTTTTCCAAACAAAAAACTCGAAAATTGGAAGTTTTTAGATCTTAACCAAATCATAAAAAGAGATATTGGAGAGATTGGTTTTTATAATGACTATACAACAACTAATAAAATAGATACTTCTATTTTTGTTGATGGTTTAGAACATAATAAAATTGTTTTTATAAACGGAAGAATAGAAAAAATTGACTTTGCTCATGAAGATAAAAATGAAATCAAAATCTATGATGATATCCAGGTAGAGGGCGAATTTCTTAATAAGAACGCTTTAATCGATTTAAACAATGCTTTAAGTAACAAATACTATAAAATTTTAGTAAAAAAAAACTACACAATAAAAAAACCTTTAATAATTTATCATTTAACTAATGAAAAAATGAAGTCTAAAAATATTAATTTGAGATTAGACTTTGAACTAGAAAAAAATAGCTCATTAAATTTAATAGATTTATTCAATGATACCAACGATAAAAATTTTATGAATATTTTGTATAATTTTAACTTAAAAGAAGATTCTATTCTTAAAAATTTTAAAATTGACAAGTCATTGAATAACAATCTCAAATATTCATATAATAATATTAACCAAGATAAAAACAGTATTTCAGAAACTTTTATTTTTTCTGCAGGCTCAAGTTATTTTAAAAATGAGATAAATTGCAATCTCAAAGGTGGATATTCATCAGCTTTTGTGAATGGTATTTTTTCATTAAAAGAAAGTCGTCAGCATGAAATTAGGACCACAATTAATCACTTAGTTGAAAATACCAAAAGTTATCAATTAATTAAAAGTGTTCTTGGAAAAAATTCAAAAGCTGCATATCAAGGAAGAATTTATGTTGACTCAAAAGCTCAAAAAACAGATGGCTATCAGTTGAGCAAAGCAATATTGCTTGATGAAAAATCTGAATTCAATGCTAAACCTGAGTTAGAAATTTACGCAGATGATGTAAAATGCTCTCACGGATCAGCCTCTGGAAGCCTGAATGAGGATTCAATTTTTTATTTGATGTCTAGAGGACTTAATTACAAACAATCTAAAGAACTTTTGATTAATGGATTTTTACTAGACGTGGTTGAGAAAATAACAGACTCTGAAATTAAAAACTTAGTAAAGAATATAATTGGATTAAAAGAATGAATATAGATAATATTAAAAAAGAATTTCCAATTTTTGATGAGAAAATTCAAAATAACGATTTAGTGTATTTGGATAGCGCCAATTCATCACAAAAACCTAAGGTTGTTCTAGATAGAATAAATGATTTTTATTCTAAACAATTTTCTAACGTTGGAAGAAGTTTGCATTATTTAGCTGTTGCAGCAACAAATTTATATGAAAATACGAGAACTTCTATTCAAAAATATATTAATGCTAAAGATAAAAATGAGATTGTATTTACCAAGGGCGCTACAGAAGCCTTAAATTTGGTTGCAAACACACTTGGACAGTCAATTTTAGAACCAGATGATGAAATTTTAATTACAGAATTAGAACATCATTCAAATTATGTTCCTTGGCATTTTTTGAGAAAGTCTAAAAATATAAAAATCAAATTTGCAGAAATTGATAAAGATGGCGATATACCTATCGAGAATATTGAAAAAGAAATAACAGAGAAAACTAAAGTTATAGCGATTACTCATTTATCAAATGTAACAGGTGCAGTTTTACCTATAAAAGAAATAACTCAATTAGCTCACTCAAAAGGAATTGTCGTGGTTGTTGATGGTTGTCAGGGAGGCCCACATTTAAAATTGGATATGCAAGACTTAGATTGTGATTTTTATGCAATATCATGTCATAAAATGTATGGACCAACTGGTCTTGGAGTTTTGTATGGAAAAAAGAAATGGCTTGAGCAACTTCCGCCTTATCAAGGTGGTGGAGGTATGATTAACGAAGTTAAAAAAGATAGAATTTCATACGGAAATCTTCCTAACAAATATGAAGCAGGTACAATGGCTACAGCCCAAGTAATTGCATTTGATCAGTCTATAAAATTTTTAGAAAATATAGGGATTGAAAATATTATTAAACATGAAAAAGAATTAATTGAATATGGACAGGAGATATTACAAAAAAACAATTCAGTCAAATTAATAGGAAACCCTAAACAGCGTGGTGGTGTATTATCTTTTACCATCGAGGGTGTTCATGCGCATGATATTGCAACTATTTTAGATGAAACAGGAGTTGCGATTAGAGCAGGTCATCATTGTTGTCAAATACTTCATGATAAATTAGGTATCTCTGCAAGTGCAAGAGCATCATTAGGAGTCTATAATACCAAAGATGATTTAGACAAGCTTAATGAAGGAATTAATAATTGTAAAAAAATTTTTGATTTAAAATGAACTTAAAAGAATTATATCAAGAAATAATTTTAGAGCATGGTAAAAATCCTAGAAATTTGAGGAAAACTCATAATTTTAATAAAGACGCTAAGGGTAACAATCCTTTATGTGGGGATAATGTTCATGTTTATTTAAAATTAAATGATCAAAGAAAAGTTGAAGATATATCATTTGAAGGAAGTGGTTGTGCAATATCAATGGCATCAGCTTCCATAATGACAGATTTAATCAAAGGAAAAAGTGACAATGAAGCCAAAGAAATTATTGAAGATTTTTTAGGAATGATAAAAGAAAATCCAGATTTAAAAACAAATTTATTAAAAGAAGATGACAAGACTAAACTAATGTGTTTGTCAGGTGTTAAACAATATCCAATGAGAGTAAAATGTGCTACATTATCATGGCATACTTTAGTTTCTGCTATGGAAAATGACGGAAAGGAAATTAGCACTGAAAGTTAATATTTATGGAAGTAAAAAATAAAATTATTGAAGAAATAAGAAAAATCTACGATCCAGAGTTACCAGTAAATATTTATGAGCTTGGTTTGATATATGACATCAAAGTAGAGGGTAAAAAAGCTGAAATTAAAATGACTTTAACAACACCAAACTGTCCGGTTGCAGAAAGTTTACCTAAAGAAGTTAAAGAGGGAGCGATGCAAGTTGAAGAAATTGATGAAGTTGATCTTCAGCTAGTTTGGGACCCGCCTTGGACAAAAGAGATGATGTCAGATGCAGCAAAATTGGAGTTAAACCTATAATGAATCCTATAATTAAATTAAGTGATAATGCGGCATCGAGAATTAAAGAGATAATGTCAAGCGCACAAAAGAATTCTATTGGTGTAAGGGTTTCTGTTAAATCAGGTGGATGTGCAGGAATGTCTTATGTAATGGAATATTCAAAAGAAATTAATCCAAATGATGAGGTTATAGAGGACAAAGGTGTTAAGGTTTTTATTGATTCCTCCGCTGTAATGTATTTATTGGGAACTGAAATGGATTACAAAAAAGAGGAGTTTTCCTCATCTTTTGTTTTCAATAACCCCAATGAAACCGAAAGATGTGGCTGCGGCGAGTCATTTAAAATAGATTAAGTAGCACTATCCCACAAGTTGCATAGCAGTATTGCATTATATGCATAACTGTTGTATGATTCTTACATGAATAAATTTGAATTTAAAAATCTTGTTAAAAACCTTAAAGATTCTTTAAAAGAAAAAACTTTTTTTAAAGATCTTCGTAAGGAGGTAAACACTGGTGCTAATGGTACACAGGATTACGTTGTTAAAAAAGGTGCTAATAAAGATACAATTGCTACAACAAAACAGTAATTAACTACTATAATACATTTCAAACTCTACGGGATGAGGTGCATGTTCAAACTTATGTATTTCCTCAAATTTAAGAGCTATATAAGCATCAATCTGATCATCAGTAAATACACCACCTTGAGTTAAAAATTCCCTGTCCTTATCCAAACTTTCCATTGCTTCTCTTAGTGATCCACAAACAGTTGGAATAGCTTTTACTTCTTCTGGTGGTAATTCATATAAATCTTTATCAAAAGACTCTCCTGGATGAATTTTATTTTTAATACCATCTAGTCCTGCCATTAACATCGCTGCAAATGTTAAATAAGGGTTACCAGAGGCATCAGGAAATCTAATCTCACATCTCGCACCCTTTTTACTTAAAGTAATTGGTATTCGACAAGATGCAGATCTATTTCTAGCTGAATAAGCCAACAAAACAGGAGCTTCAAAACCTGGCACTAATCTTTTGTAACTATTAGTTGTTGAGTTAGCAAAAGCATTTATAGCTTTTGCGTGTTTCAAAATTCCACCAATATAATGTAATGCAGTTTCCGATAAACCAGCATAAGTGTCACCTGAAAATACTGGAGTGCTACCTTTCCAGATTGACTGATGAATGTGCATACCCGACCCATTATCGCCTGCAACAGGTTTGGGCATGAATGTTGCAGTTTTTCCAAAGGAATGTGTAACCATTTGGACAACATATTTATATAATTGAACGTTATCTGCTTGGTCAACGAGTGTACCGAAATACATACCTAGTTCATGTTGACTAGGCGCAACCTCATGATGGTGTTTTTCTACTTTAACACCTACTTCTTTTAAATTTTTTAAATATTCTCCACGCATATCTTGCTCACTATCAACTGGAGGAACTGGAAAATAACCGCCTTTCACAGGAGGTCTGTGCCCCATATTGCCATTTTCATATTCTTTACCTGAATTATATGGACCTTCTTTACTATCAATCTTGAATCCACATTCATTCATGTCATTTTTAATTCTTACATCATCAAAGACAAAAAATTCAGGCTCTGGACCAAAGAATGCTTTATCTCCAATTCCTGAAGATTTTAAATATTCTTCAGCTTTTTTTGCAACACCTCTTGGGTCTCTTTCATAAGGAGTTTTCTTTACAGCATCTAGAATATCACAAAACAAAACTGCTGTATTATGAGATGTAAAAGGATCTAGAAAAATTCTTGAAGTATCAGGTTTTAAAATCATATCTGACTCGTTTATTGCTTTCCAACCAGCGATAGATGAGCCATCAAAGAAAACGCCATCTTTCAACATATCATCATCAACCATAGAAGTATCCATAGTTAAATGCTGTAACTTACCTCTCGGATCGGTAAATCTTAAATCAACAAATTCAGCTTCTTTATCTTTAATAAATTTTAAAACATCTTTAGTGCTCATTTTTTCTCCTATACAATTCAGTACATTGTGTTACCAAAAAAAGACTGATAAATAATGTTCTTTTACTTAATAACACCTATGCAATTTTCACATAAGTGTATAATCAATGGTTTAAAATAACTAACAATTAAAAGTTGAATAATGACTTTATTAGACAAAGAGCCAGTCAAAAGAGTGCAGAGTGTTTTAAGCGATTTTGATACAACAAAAAAAATTATTGTTTTGAATACTTCTGCAAGAACAGCTCTTGAGGCAGCTTCATCTTTAGGTTGTGAAGTTGGATCTATTATTAAAAGCCTTCTTTTTAAGGCAGAAAATTCATTCATTTTATGTTTGGTTGCAGGAGATAAAAAAGCTTCATTAAATAAGATTAAAAAAGCATTTAACATCAAAGATTTATCGATGGCTTCAGCTGATGATGTTAAAAATATTACTGGTTACACTATTGGAGGTGTTTCACCTGTTGGCCATTTAAATAAGATTGATATTCTTATAGACAATTCTTTAAAAAGATTTACATCTCTCTTCGCAGCTGCCGGACATCCTAACTGTGTATTTGAAATAAGTTTTACAGATTTACAAAAAATTACTAATGGATCAACAAAAGACATTATAGAATGAAACAACCAAAATTATTAGACTACATATTATTAACTTTACTTGCTTTGATTTGGGCTTCGGCATTTTTTAACATAAAAATTGCCACTTATTCTTTTGGACCTGTAACAATTGCTTTTTTAAGAGTTTTTTTTGGAGCAATTCCAGTTTTATTACTTTGTTATTACAAAAAAATTAAAATCGAAGCATTTTCTAAAGATTGGTATTGGTTTGCATTAATTGGCTTTATTAATTTAGTAGCTCCATTTTTTTTAATTGCTTACGGAGTAAAATCAGTTCAAAGTAATTTAGCAGCAATTTTAATGTCAACTACTCCTTTGAGCTCAACAGTCTTAGGTCATTTTTATACAAAAAATGAAAAATTTAATTTTATTAAAACCTTTGGAATATTAATTGGTTTTTCAGGAATATTATATTTATTTTCTGACAATATACTAATTGATGAAAATAATTTTTTTTCGGCAATATTAATACTCCTTGGTTCAACTTGTTATGTAATTGGTGGTGTATTGACTTTAAGAATAAGTAAGAAAAAAAATGAAAATGTTACGGGTTCAATACTTATTTGGGCAGTAATTATCTTAATACCGCTAGTTAGCTTTATTGAACAGCCCTGGAATACTGTTCCAAGGTTAGATTCTACAATATCAGTAATTTATTTAGGGTTAGTTTCAACTGGTATCGCCTGGCTTTTAAGATTCAAAATTTTAGTAAAAAACGGTCTTATTTTTCAATCACAAGTTTCTTATTTAATTCCTATTTTTGGAACTATTCTTAGTTACATTTTTTTAAAGGAATTGATTACAACAAAAGTTTTAATTTCACTTATTGCGGTTGTGATAGGAATATATTTTGTAAGGAAAGCGGATAATTAAGTATTATTTAAGTTTTGAAAAAGCTTGAATATATGATGGTCTAGTTTCACAGCATCCACCAATTATTGTAGCTCCTGCTTCTTTAAATTTTTTTGCAAACTCGTACATCTTTTCAGGTGTTAAGTCTTTTCTGACACCAAGAAATTCATTTGGATTTCCAGTTTTGCTTTGATTATAAGCTCCAGTGTAATTTGGTTTAGGATTTGTCTTTACAAATGCATTAAGTTTAAAACCAAACGGAACACCTAATTTTTTAATTTCATCAATATTAAGTTCGTAATTTTCAGGTGAAACACAAGATAATATCAAACCTAGTAATTTCTCATGTTTGATATCTTTAATTATATTTGAAATTTTTTCTCCACTTGGAAGGGTTTTGCCTTCAGATATATGCGCTCCTAATAAGTATGGTTTATTAAATTTTTTTATACTCTCTATTGCAATTTTGAATTCTCTAACGCTGCTTAAAACATCAAAATAAAAAAAATCTACGTATGGATTTAATAACTTGGCTTGGCTACTAAAATTTTCCATTATTTCATTTTCCTCTCTATTATCCGCTTCATAAGTTAAATTTTGTGGTGGAAGTCCACCAGCGATTAAAATATTAGGATAAGTTTGTTTAGCTTTTTGAGCAATTTCTCCAGCTTTTTTATTCAAATATTCATATTTATCTAAAATATTATTATCCTTTAATCTAGATTTTCTAGTCGTAAAGGTCGTTGTAACAATAATTTCAGCCCCAGCTTTTATAAAATCTAAATGAGTATCCAATATAAGTTTATGGTATTTTTCTTGAAGAAGTGCATTAGTGCTCCAAAGAGTTCCATTTGGCTCCATACCTCTAGCCAAGAGTTCTTGACCCATTCCACCATCAAAAATTCTTAATTTCTTAAAAAAATTTTCATCCATGTTTATCTTTTATCCGATTTTTTTGAGGTTTCCGTTTTAGCTGTTATTGCCTGCAATAGGATCAAATCGGCAACTAATATATATTTTATAATTTTTGTTAAATCAAATATTAATTAACTAAAAATTCTTAGAGCCATCCTAATTGCTACAAAAATTACTAGTACCGACGTAATTATCGCAAGCACTCTACTGTTAAAGACTTTTAAATTTAGATAGTTTCCAATTAAACCACCGACTAGCACACTTATAAACAATGGAGAATAAATAATAATTTCATTTATAATATTTGTTTTAGTCAATTGTCCTGTGATGCCTGAGATTGAATTTACTAGGATAAATAAGGAAGCAGTTGTTGAAATAACCTTTGGCTTATCTGCTTTTAGTAGCAAAAGTATAGGACTTAAAAAAATACCCCCACCAATACCAACTATTCCGGAAACAAATCCCAAAATTGATCCTATTACTAAAGAAACCATGAAGGACAGTCTTTTAATAGTAATATTTTTATCTTCATAAGACTTGTTATTTACTAATAAAAGAATTCCCGCTACTGAAATGACAATAAATAATATAATTTCAAAAAATTCTTTTTTTA
The DNA here is from genome assembly GCA_902509725.1 of uncultured Pelagibacteraceae bacterium. Next base: position 39,408 of record CABWYI010000002.1, read on the forward strand.
TTATTAATGTTCCACCTATAAAGGCCATAGGTATTGATCCTATTAAAAAAGGAACTAGTAATGAAAAGTTGTGATTTTTTGCCCTTATATAGTTAAAAGAATTTCCAGAAACGACAATAATATTACATATTAGAGCAATTACTGGAAAAATATAATACGGCACTTCCCAAATTAAGAGTAAGGCCAAATATGTTGAGCCCCCACCAAAGCCTACACTTGAATATAAAATTGCTGTTACAAAAAATAAAATAGATAATATAATCATTTTAAAAAATATTTATGAGAGTAAACATAGCATTATTAACTGTTACTGATACTAGAAATTTTGATAACGATAAATCAGGCGCAATCTTAGTCAAAAAAATTGAGGAAGCTAATCATAATCTTTTAGATAGAAAAATTTGCAAAGATAATAAAGATGATATTATTGTTATTTTAAAACAATGGATTAGCCAAAATGATATTGATGTTGTTATAACAACGGGGGGAACAGGTCTTACTGGTAGAGATATTACACCAGAAGCATTAGAGGAAATTGCAGATAAACATATCGTTGGATTTGGTGAGTTATTTAGAAATATAAGTCTAAAAAGCGTGGGCACTTCAGCTATACAATCTAGAGCCTGTGCAGTTTTAGCTAATGGAAAATATATATTTGCATTACCTGGGTCATCAGGGGGTGTTACAGATGCTTGGGAAGAAATATTAAAACATCAATTAGATATTAATCATAAACCTTGTAATTTTGTGGAACTATTTCCAAGATTAAAAGAAAAATAATTATTTTTGATATTTTTCTTTCCATTCAGGATAAGGCATTCCATAAATACGTTCTCTTGCATCTAGATCTGAAATGGTGATACCTTTTTTTTCTGCTTCTTCTCTGTACCATCTTGATAAACAATTTCTGCAAAAATTTGCTAAATTCATTAGATCAATATTCTGAACATCTTTTCTTTCATCTAGATGCTTTAGTAGTCTTTCAAAAGTAGCAGACTGTATTTCTTTTTTTTCATTTTCATTCATAATAAAAATATTAATGAATTTTTTTATTAGCACAAGATATAGTATTCATACAATTCTAAGTAGAAAATTTAAAATATTACGAATAGACACAATCAATTATTGTTAGTTAAATTAGTAATGGCTAATAAAAGAAAAAAAAAAGCTAAGCCAAAGACCAAGAAAAAAAAATCTAAATTGGTCAAATCATCTAGAAAAAAAATAAAAACGAAAAAAAAAGTTGTAGCAAAAAAATCTGCGACTAAGAAGCGTTCTAAAAAATCTAGAAAAAATAATAAGCTTAAAACAACAAAAAAAATAAGAGGGGTAAAAAAAATGAGTACAGAAACAATAAAAAGTGCTTCGTCTCCTTTGCTGGATACGACTCACTTGAAAGTCCCGTTTCCTTATAAGTCAAAATATGGAAATTATATTAACGGGAAATTCGTAGAACCAAAGTCTGGTAAATATTTTGACAATGTTACACCGATAAATAACGAGGTAATTTGCCAAATAGCAAGATCAGATGCAAAAGATGTAGATGCAGCTTTAGATGCTGCTCATGCTGCATTTCCAGCGTGGGGAAAAACATCAATAACTGAAAGATCTAATATTCTTTTAAAAATAGCTGATGTTATAGAAAAGAATCTTAATACATTAGCCACAGCAGAATGTTTAGATAATGGAAAGCCAATCAGAGAATGTATGGCTGCAGATTTACCTTTGGTGGTTGATCACTGGAGATATTTTGCAGGCGTAATAAGAGCTGAGGAAGGTTCTGTTTCAGAGATAAGTAATAGTGAATATTCTTATCATATACCTGAACCACTTGGTGTAGTTGGACAGATTATACCATGGAACTTTCCATTATTAATGGCAACATGGAAACTTGCACCAGCACTTGCTGCAGGTAATTGTGTAGTTTTAAAACCAGCTGAGCAAACTCCAGCTTCTATTATGTTATTAATGGAAATGATTGGTGATTTATTACCTCCAGGAGTTGTTAACGTTGTTAGTGGTTTTGGTTTAGAAGCCGGAAAACCATTAGCTTCTTCTAAGAGAATCAAAAAGATTGCTTTTACGGGTGAAACAACAACTGGTCGTTTGATTATGCAATATGCATCTCAAAACTTAATTCCAATTACTTTAGAGCTAGGTGGAAAATCTCCTAACATTTTCTTTGAAGATGTCATGGCACAAGATGATGACTTCTTTGATAAGTGTTTAGAAGGTTTTGCAATGTTTACGCTTAACCAAGGTGAAGTTTGTACTTGTCCTAGTAGAGTACTAGTTCAAGAGTCTATCTATGATAAGTTCATGGAAAAAGCTATTGCTAGAACAAAAGCTGTTAAACAAGATAATCCTCTAAAAATGGAAACTATGATTGGTGCACAAGTATCATTAGAGCAAATGGAAAAAATAAAATCTTACTTAGATTTAGGTAAGAAAGAAGGTGCTAAAGTTCTATGTGGTGGTGAAGTTGCTAACTTAAACAGTGGTTTGGAAAAGGGGAATTATATCCAACCTACTATTTTCGAAGGTAATAACTCTATGAGGGTTTTCCAAGAAGAAATTTTTGGACCAGTAGTATCGGTAACTAAATTTAAAGACGAAGCAGAAGCATTAAAAATTGCTAACGATACTCTTTATGGTTTAGGTGCAGGTGTTTGGACTAGAAATGGAAATATCGCATATAGAATGGGTAGAGAAATACAAGCGGGTAGAGTTTGGACAAACTGTTACCATGCTTACCCAGCTCATGCTGCTTTTGGAGGTTACAAACAATCTGGAATCGGTAGAGAAACACACAAAATGATGCTTAATCATTATAGGCAGGTGAAAAACTTACACGTGTCATACAGTGAGAAAAAATTAGGCTTCTTTTAACAGATATATTATAATGGCCTGTATTAAACTACAGGCCATATAACTATGAAAGTTTCAGCAACACCCTCAGCTTTAAAACTAATCGAAGATCTTAAAAAAGATCATGGTAAAGAATTACTCTTTCACCAATCTGGTGGATGTTGTGATGGTAGTGCTCCAATGTGTTACCCGGCTAAGGAATTTCTTGTAAGTGATGACGATGTTTTAGTTGGAAAAATTGGTGGTATTCCTTTTTATATTAGTGAAACTCAACATGAAGCTTGGAAAAATACTGATCTTATAATTGATTGCATTGAAGGTATGGGTGGAATGTTTTCATTAGACAATGGAACTGGTAGAAGATTTTTAACTAGATCTGAAATCTGTATACCTGAAGAAACTACGATAAATTAAATTTCTTAAAATTTATTCTAAATAAAAAAAGAATAATCAAGATAACCAAAAAAATTAAAGGTTTAAAAAATATTGTTTTTGATAACCAAATAAAGTGCAAAACTCCAAAAATTGAAATTACATAAACCAATCTATGAAGTTTTTTCCAATTTTTTTTTAAAATTCTAACCATTTTATCTGATGAAGTTATTGCTAAAGGAATTAGTAACAACCAAGCTGAAAAACCTATAAAAATAAATTTTTTCTTCAGAACATCATCTATTAATGGCTCAAAATCAAATCTATAATCTAGACCAACATAACTAAGCATATGAATTGAAGCATAAAAAAAAGCAAACAAACCAAGCATTCTTCTAAATTTTATCCACTCCAAGGAATTAGTAATTTTTTTAAGAGGTGTCATTGAAAGAGTCAAAAGTACAAATATTAAAGTCCATTCTCCAAAATGATTTATAATCCTGTCAACTGGTTCAGGACCTAACTTATTATTGATTAATTGATAAGTGATTATGTATACAGGCCAAAGTGACAATAAAAAAACAGCAGGCTTAAAATAATTTTTCAATTTACTTAATAATTCTTTTTAAGATCCATACCACTATAAAGATGAGCAACCTCATCTCCATAACCATTAAACATTAAAGTTTTTATTCTTGGAGCCAATATACTTTCTCCGATTACTCTTTCGGTTGCTTGAGACCATCTTGGATGATCAACTTCAGGATTTACATTAGAGTAAAAACCATATTCTCTTGGTGAAGCATTTTTCCAAGCAGTGTTAGGCATGTTTTTTGTTAATCTAATTTTTACAATTGATTTTGCACTCTTAAATCCATACTTCCACGGAATAAATATTCTTAAAGGTGCTCCATTTTGATTTGGTAAAGGTTTACCGTATAGTCCAGTTACAACAGTGGTAAGTGGGTGCATCGCTTCATCAATTCTCAAACCTTCAATATAAGGCCAGTTTAAAACAGGATACCTTTGACCAACCATTTCTTCCGGATTATAAACAGTTTCAAATTCAACAAACTTTGCAGTTGATTTAATCTGAACTTTATTGAGCAATTCACTTAATGAAAAGCCTAACCATGGAACAACCATAGACCAACCTTCAACACATCTAAGTTTTAGAATTCTTTCTTCAGACTTAATTGCTAAAATTTCTTCAATTGGAAGTTCTAATGATTTTTCAACTTCACCTTCAATTTTTATACTCCAAGGTCTTGTAGTAAAATTTTTTGCTCTTCGGTGCGGATCACCTTTGCCAGTACCAAATTCATAAAAATTGTTATATGTCGTTATATCTTTATAACTAGTCGGTTCATTTGAATTATTTGCCTTAGCATTAATTAATGGAATTGAACTTAAAGTAAATGCACTAAAACCATAACCCATAGACTTTATAAAAGATCTTCTTTTATTATAAATTTTTTCAGGTGTAATTTCTGAATGTTTAAACTTTTTCATTAGCAATTGGATTTCCTTTTAGCCACTCACTTTCATCATTTTCATAATGTTCTTTTTTCCAAATTGGAGATCTTTTTTTTATCTCTTCAATTATGTATCTAGAAAGTACATAGGCTTGATCACGATGTTTGCAAGCGGCTGCGATAATTATACTTATGTCACCTAAGTTGAGATGTCCCTTAGCATGTTCAATAAATACAGCTTTATCTTTAATATCTAATTTTTGATCAGCTTCATTATAAATTTCTTCAAAGCTTTTGATTACCATTTCATCATGACTGTCATAAGTAATTCCAGTGACTGTTTTATTATCATTGATATTTCTTACAGTGCCCAAAAAATAAATTGATGCTCCAAATTTAGAGTCTTTTAAGAATTTTTCAGCATTTGAAGTAAGTATCTTCTCTTTTTTAGAATCTACTATTTTTGTATGAAGCATTAACCTCCTCCGATAGGAGGTATAATACCAATCTTTTGATTTTTTGTGATTTTATAATTGTCGCTAATTATTTCATTATTTTCAGAACAAAAAGCTGAAGATTTTACAACTTTTATGAAGTTTTCATTTCCACTAAAATTTTTATCTATAAATTTAATGATTTCATTTCTTAAATCTTCAACTGAAGCTTTATCTTGTACCTCAATATCTAAATGATCAGTATCGCTGAAATCTCTACTAGCTCCAAACAATTCTAATTTAATTTTCACGAACCCTTTTTTATTACTTGATAGACTATCTTTTTATAATTGTAATTTTCGAATAGTGCGTTGGTTACAATAATTCTTGATCTCTCAAAATCGATCACAATACGCTGTCCACCATAACCATGCATACCCATTACTGCTCTTTTTTTATTAATCCCTGTAAAATGAGTATGAAATTGTCCAGCATAACCTCTAGCATAAGGATACGCACTAGGTTTTCCTTCACTATTTCTTTTTTTTGTTTCTTTATCTATTCTGTTTTCAAAAAGTGTTTTTAAATATTTACCCACACATGTATCATTTTGCCAATCGTCAAGCATTGCTTTTCCTATTCGAAGATAATCATATCGTGTTGCATAAAACATTATATTTGCGTCACCTTTTTCTGCTGATGAATTGGGAACTTTAAAGAAAAATACACTATCTTCAATTTTAGATTTTTCCTTAAATGTTTTATTTAAAATTTTTTCAAAATCATTTCCAGTTTTGAACAATACATAGTTTAGTGCTAATTGTGGATTTATACTGGAATAATTAAAATATGGTTTAGATTTTTTTGTGTTTTTAAAAATAGACATGTATTTTTTAAAATCAATTGCATAATCATCCATACCCTTAAATTCTGCACTTATTGAACCTACATTTTGTAAATCATTCCCTAAATTAATTATGTATTCT
>CABWYI010000003.1 GCA_902509725.1 uncultured Pelagibacteraceae bacterium
AAGTAAAAAATGATTTAAATGATTTCAATCAATTAACAAATAAGCTTTATAGAGCAGACATAGTTGATAGAAATGGAAAATATCTTGTAAAAACAGTTGAATCAATTGATGTAGGCATTAGTCCTTCCAAAATTATTGATGAAAAAAAACTGTTAATAAATTTAAAGTATATTTTTCCAAATAAAGATTTTAGAGAAGTTAAAGAAAGAATCGAAAAGGGTAAGTTTTTTCATTTTGAAAAAAAAATTTCCGAGGATAAATACGAAAAAATCATGCAGCTTGGAGACAAATCTATAGAACCGAGAGATAATCTGACGCGTATCTACCCACAAAAGAATTTATTTGGTCATATAATTGGACAAATTGATGACGATAATAATGGAATATCAGGTTTAGAAAAATCTTTAGACGAAAATTTAAAACAATATCAGCAACCTTTAAAGCTAAGTGTGGATAAAGATATACAATTTTTGATTAGAGAAGAGTTAATTAAATTCAACAAAGTTTTTAATACTTTGGGTAGCGCAGCAATTTTAATGGATGTTAATAATGGTGAGATATTATCACTAATTTCGTTGCCTGATTTTGACCCCAATAAAAGACAAAAAATTTCAGACTTAAATTTTATTAATAGAGCTACAAAAGGGGTTTATGAATTTGGCTCTGTTTTTAAAACGTTCACGCTGGCAGCGGCATTCGATGAAAAAATTATCGAACCTGAAACTGAATTCAAAAATTTACCTAAAAATCTCACTTGTGCAGGTTTTCCAATTAGGGAATATGATAACGATATTCCACCAAGCTTGTCTGCTGAGCAAATTTTAATTCGTTCTGGAAATATTGGTTCAGTAAAAATTGGTCAAAAAATTGGAGAGGAAAAGTATAAATCGTTTCTATCTAAAATCGGAGTTCTTAATAAAATTAGTTTTGATATTGAAGAAGTTGGAAAACCAATAAAATTCAATTGGGGAAAATGTACATTAGCAACTGCATCCTTCGGTCATGGTATAACAACTACATTGCTCCAGATAGCAAAAGCTTATTCAATAATTTCTAATGGTGGATTTGATATACACCCAACATTAATTTTGAAAAAAGAAAAATCTATTAATAAAAAAAGAGTTTTAGATAAGGAGGTATCAAAAAAGATTTTACCAATTCTTAGGAAAATTGTTACAACAAAAGAGGGTACAGCCTCTTTGGCAAATGTAGATGGTTACGAAATTGGAGGAAAAACAGGAACAGCACAAAAAAGTATAGCTGGCAGTTATTCAAAAAAGAAAATTAATTCTTTTGTATCAATATTTCCAATATCACAACCAAAATATGTTTTGGCAGTTATGTTAGACGAGCCAAAAACAAACAAAGAATATATTTATCATTATAGAGACGGGTCTAACATCAAGTATAAAGGAACACCTTTTAATACCGCTGGTTGGACAACAGTTGAAGTGACAGGTCAAATTGTAGAAAAAATTGGGCCTATTTTAGCCACAAAATATAGTGATGTTAATTAAACTATGTTGCTTGAAGATTATATTCCAACTACACCGAAGAAATATAGAAATGCTTTTTTTTCAGGAATTACTTTTGACAGCACCAAAGTAAAAAAAGATTATATATTTTTTGCAATTAAAGGTAATAAAATTGATGGCAATAATTTTATATCTGCTGCAATTAAAAAGGGTTGTAAAATTGTTGTAACTGAAAAAAAAATCAAAGAATTTAAAAATGGAATTTTATTTATTCACACAAAAAATGTAAGAAAACTATTAGCTGAAGTCTCATATAGAATAAATGAGAAAAAACCAAAAAATTTGATTGCAGTCACGGGTACAAATGGCAAATCCTCAATCGCAGATTTTTACTATCAAATATTAAAATATAATTATAAAAAAGTTGCTTCAATAGGAACATTGGGAGTTAAATCAAAAAAGATTAACTTGAATTTATCAAATACAACAATTGACCCAATTCAATTAAGTCAAATATTGAAAAAACTTAAAAAAAATTACGTAGATAATGTTATTATGGAAGCTTCAAGTCATGGTTTAAAACAAAACAGATTAGACGGTCTTAAATTTAACTCTGGTATATTCACAAATCTCTCTCAAGATCATTTAGATTATCACAAAAATTTCAAGGACTATCTAAATGCAAAGCTCTATTTATTTAAAAATCTTATTAAAAAAAAGGGCAATATAATAACCGATGAAACAATACCAGAGTTTCAAGAAATAAAAAAAATTTCAACAAACAAAAATTTAAAATTAAATACCATTTATGGCAAAAAGAATAATTTGGAAATTCTATCACATAGTTTTAAAGGAGTAACTCAAGTTATAAAAATTAAACACCATAAAATAACAAAAAAAGTAAATCTTAATTTAGTTGGAAAAGTACAGATTAAAAATATTATGATGGCTATTTTAGCTGCACAAAAAAGCAATTTAAGTTTAGATAAAATTTTAGCTGTTGTTCCAAAACTTAAGGCTGTAGAGGGCAGATTGGAAATAATTGGTAAAATTAAAAATCAATCAAAAGTAATTCTTGATTATGCACACACACCAGATGCTCTTAAAACATGTCTTTTAAATTTAAGAGAACAATTTTTAGGTAAAAAAATTTCTTTAATTTTTGGCTGTGGTGGTGATAGAGATAAAAATAAAAGATCAAAAATGGGTAAAATTGCATCAACCTTTGCTGATATGATTTATCTTACTGATGATAATCCAAGATCAGAAAATCCTTCCAAGATAAGAAGAGATATAAAAAAAGGAATTAAAAACAAAAATGTAGTAGAAATTTCTGATAGAAAAAAAGCTATATTAGAGGCAATTAAAAATTTAAAATCAAACGATATTTTGCTTGTTGCAGGAAAAGGGCATGAAAAGTTTCAATATGTTGGAAATAATAAAATATATTTTTCTGATAAAGAAGTAATTCTAAAAAGTATTAAAACAAAAAATTTAGATTTATCAAATGATTTGAAATTGAATATTATCAAAGAGGTTTCAGGTAATAAAGAATTATCATCTACTTTATCTATAAACAAAGCAAAGATTAATTCCAGGGAGGTAAAAAAAAATGATATTTTTTTTGCAATTAAAGGGAAGAAAAATGATGGAAATAAATTTGTAGATGAGTCGTTTAAAAAAAAAGCATCTTTAGCCATTGTAAATAAAATTCAAAGAAAATTAAATTTAAAACAGCAAATTAAAGTTGAAAATACACTTAAATTTTTAACAGATGTTTCAAAAGTCTTTAGAAAAAATATCAATACAAAATTAATTGCTATCACTGGAAGCTGTGGAAAAACCACCCTTAAAGAATTATTGGGTAATTCTTTAAGAAAATTTTCCAAAGTAAGTGTTTCTCCAAAATCTTATAATAATAAATTTGGTGTTCCATTGAGCCTTTTTAATTTAAATTCAAATGATGATTTTGGAGTTTTGGAATTAGGTATGGATAAAAAGGGAGAGATTGATTATTTATCAAAAATAGCACAACCAGATGTAAGCGTAATTACAAACATCAATTATGCACATGCAAAAAATTTTAGAAATATCAAACAAATTGCCCTGGCTAAAGCAGAGATTATTAGCAATACAAAACCGGGTGGTTTTGTTGTCTTAAACGCAGATGATAATTTCTTTGGATTACACAAAGAAATAGCTCATAAAAATAATCTTAAAATCATTTCTTTTGGGATTAAAAGCATAAAATCAGATATTAAATTAATAAGCACAAAGAAAAGGAAAAAATTTTTTAGAATAAATATTAATGTGGGAAATATAAAAAAACATTTTATAATTTCTAATAATTTTGAAAATAACATATACAATATTTTGGCTACTTTATCGGTAATGAGTATTTATATTGAAATATCTAAATTAAAAAAAAATCTTTTTCTAAATTTTGAAATACCTATGGGCAGAGGAGATATTTCTAAAATAAGAATTAAAAATAAAAATGTTTATTTGATTGATGAAAGTTATAACTCTAATCCTTTATCTCTTAAATCTGCAATTTTAAATTACGATAAAATCAATGTTAAAAATTCAAACAAATATCTTTTACTTGGAGATATGTTAGAACTTGGAAATCACTCAAAAAAACTTCATAAATCAATAACACCTATTATTAATAAAACAAATATAGACAAAGTGTTTGTAAAAGGGAATAAAGTTAAAATTATTTTTGATAAACTCTCAGAATCTAAGAAAGGTAAAATTTTGTTAAATGAAAAGGAAATTATTGACTTAATTAAAGAATATTTAAATGATAATGACTATTTAATGGTCAAAGCCTCAAATGCGACAGGTTTCAATACGATAGTCAAAAAATTGAGGAGATTGAATTAAATGCTTTATCAGTTTTTGCTAAATTTTATTGATACGTTTGGGTTTTTAAATATTTTTAAATATTTAACATTTAGAACTGGGTTATCTTTTTTTACATCTTTAATCATTGTGTTACTTATTGGAGAGCCATTTATTAAATTTTTTTCCAACCAAAAAATTTTAAATCCTATTAGAGATGATGGGCCTGAGAATCATATTATTAAAAAAATTGGTACCCCAACAATGGGTGGGGTAATCATCTTATTTGGATTACTAATATCAGTATTATGTTGGGGAGATTTATCAAATATTAACATTTTATTTTGTATCTATATTGCTATTGCTTTTGGATTACTTGGAGCTTTTGATGATTATAAAAAAATTAAACAAAGTAATTCATCAGGTATTTCATCAAGGTTTAAGATAATATCACAAATCTTACTAGCTGTTATAGGGGTTAGTATTTTCGTTTATCATACAGAGTATAATGAAATAAATAATTTATATTTTCCTTTTTTTAAAAATTTATTCATAAATCTTGGATGGTTTTTTATTCCTTTTGCAGTATTTGTAATTATTGGTTCTTCTAATGCTGTTAATCTCACAGATGGGTTAGATGGTTTAGCTACTGTGCCAGTGATTTTAGTAGCAGCTTGTTTTGCATTTATAAGTTATGTGACAGGAAATATTGTATTTTCAAATTATTTACAAATTCCTTATATTGAAGGGACAGGAGAAATTGCAATTTTTTGTGGAGCTATAATTGGTTCTTGTTTGGGTTTTTTATGGTTTAACGCACCACCAGCAAAAATTTTTATGGGTGATACAGGATCATTATCTTTAGGTGGATCATTAGGTGCCGTTGGAATTATTACCAAACACGAAATAGTATTAGCTATTACAGGTGGTTTATTTGTTTTAGAGGCTGTTTCTGTAATGGTTCAGGTTATATCGTTTAAATTGACTGGAAAAAGAATATTTAAAATGGCTCCAATTCACCATCATTTTGAAAAAAAAGGATGGCCAGAGTCAACAGTTGTTATTAGATTTTGGATTATTTCAATAATACTGGCGATGATAGGTCTGGCTACTCTTAAATTAAGATAATGAAAAAAACTAAAAATTTTTTTTTTAAAAAAAAAATATTAGTTTATGGGCTGGGTAAGAGCGGAATATCAACTTATAATTTTTTAAAAAATAGAGCAAATTTATACATATTTGACGACAATCAAAAAAACATTCCAAAATTAAATCAAAAACAAATCAATTATAGAGAAATATTTAAAACTGAATTTGATATAATAATCATTAGCCCTGGAATTGATATTGCAAATTGCAAATTATCAAAATATTTAAAAAAAAATTATTCAAAAATTTATACAGATTTAGATGTTTTTTATGAATTTCATAAAAATCATTGTATTACTATTACAGGTACTAACGGAAAGTCCACAACTTGCCAACTTATGTTTAAAGTTTTATCTGATCAAAACTTAGATGTAAAATTAGTTGGTAACATAGGAAATCCCATATTATCTGCGAGAAATATTAAAAAAAAAACAATCTTTGTAGTAGAAGCTTCATCTTATCAATTAGATTACAGTAAAATTTTTAAATCTAAATATGCTGCAATATTAAATTTGTCACCTGATCATCTTGAGAGACATAAAACATTAAAAAAGTATATTCAGGCTAAATTTAAATTATTAAAGAATCAAAATAAAAATTGCACAGCATTTGTTAATAAAGATGATTTTTTGATTAATAGAGAGATGAAATCTATAAAATTAAAAAGCAAGGTTATAAGAGTTGTTCCAAAAAAACAAAATTCTATTTTTAAAAGATTAGATAACCCATATTTTTTCACAGAGACAAATAGAGAGAATTTATCTTTTGCAATAGAAATATCAAAAAAATTTAAAATTAAAAAAGAAAAAATGATTAAAACAATTAAAAATTTTAAAGGTTTAAAATATAGACAACAGATAATTTTTAAAAACAAAGGTTTAACAATCATTAATGATTCTAAATCAACAAGTTTTTCATCATCCTTGAGTATTTTAAAATCAAATCAAAATATTTATTGGTTACTTGGAGGCATTCATAAAAAGGGTGATAAATTTAAATTACCTAAAAAATACTCAAGCAATATTAGAGCTTTTATATATGGTAAAAGAAAAAAATTTTTTATCACAAATCTTAAGGGAAAGGTAAGATTTGAAAATTTTTCCAATATTAAAAACGCACTTAAAAAAGTTATTCAAATTATTAAAAAAAATAAATTTATAAAACAAACAATATTATTCAGTCCTTCAGCAGCTTCATTTGATAGTTTTAAAAATTTTGAGGATAGAGGTAATTATTTTGATAATTTAATTAAGAAATATTTAAATGGAATATAAAAGAAAAATTTTTAATATTTATTATGAGTGGTGGAAAAATATCGATAAATTAATATTTTTATTAATTCTGGTATTATTTACCACAGGACTTTTTTTTTCATTAGTATCAACATCCCTTATTGCATCAGATAAACTAGATACAAATGATTATTCTTTCTTCTTTAAACATTTGATATTTATTCTATTAGGAATTTTTGTAATTTTTACTCTCTCACTAGTAAAAAAAGAAAAATTATACAAAATTTCTATTTTAATTTTTATTTTATCATTATTTTTTTTATTTTTAGTACCAATTATAGGTATTGAAGTTAAGGGATCTAAAAGATGGATTGATCTATATCTATTACCAAGGTTTCAGCCTATAGAATTATTAAAGCCTTTTTTGATTATTTTTATAAGTTTAATTTTAAGTAGTCAAAAATATACAAATATTTATCTAAAGTATTTTTTTTCATTTTTTGCAACATTAACTGTAGCCTTACTACTTATTATTCAGCCTGACATTGGGCAGACACTTCTAGTTTTTTTTAGTTGGTCTGTTTTAATATTCACTAGTGGTATAAATATAATTTTCTTAGCAGTATTTTTTTTATCTTTAATTTTGATTTTATTAATTTTAGTATTTTTTATTCCTAAATTTATTTATATTAAAGAAAGAATTTTATCTTTTTTCAATACTGAAACTGGTACATACAATTTTCAATCTGATAAAGCTTTAGAATCAATTACTAGTGGTGGTTTCTTTGGCAAAGGAATAGGAGAGGGCACTTTAAAAAATAGAGTACCCGAGGCTCATACGGATTATATTATTTCAGTGATTTCAGAAGAGTTTGGCGTTATTGCCATAATTTTAATTTTATTATTGTTTCTAATATTTATTTATACAGTTTTTAGAAAGGTTTATTTTGAAAATGATGAAAAAACTAAACTTGTTTTGGTAGGATGTACGAGTCTTATTTTAATGCAAAGCATGATACATATTGGTGTTAATATTAGATTATTTCCAACAACTGGTATGACATTACCATTTATAAGCTACGGCGGTTCATCAATTATTAGTATTTCAATATTATCTGGAATAATTTTGAATTTAACAAAAAGAAAAATTTATTAAGATGCAAAAGAATTTCTTAATTACTACTGGTGGGTCGGGTGGTCATGTTACGCCAGCAATAATTTTACACGATCATTTGTTGCACAAAGCCAATATCTATATTTCGACAGATAAGAGAGGGTTAAAATTTTTAGATAAAAATTTTTATCAAATAGAAATTATTGATACTCCAAAGTTATCAAATATTTTTTTGATTCCACTTAGTATCTTTAAGATTTTATTTTTAATTTTAAAATCTTTTTTCTTATTGAGAGAAAAAAAAATTGAAAAAATTTTTTCTACAGGTGGCTATATGTCTTTACCTATTATTTTATCTGCAAGATTATTAAAAATCAAAACTTATTTAATAGAGCCAAATCAAGTATTAGGTAGAGCAAATAAATTCTTTCTTAATTCGTGTGAAAAAATTTTTTGCTATTCAGAGGATGTCAAAAATTTTCCAAATAATTTGAAACATAAAATTGTAGTAATTAGCCCTCTTGTTAAGGAAAATGCATATAAGATGAATTTAGATGCACGAAATAAAGATAAGTTTACTTTATTAGTTGTTGGAGGAAGTCAAGGCGCTAAAATTTTTGACCAAAATTTGAAAAATTCTGTGATATCTATTTCTGAAAAAAAACAAATTAAAATAATTCAACAAACTAATAAAAATAATATTTCTTATTTGAAAGAATTTTATACAAAAAATAAAATTGAGAATGAAGTTTTTGACTTTCATAAAGATTTTTTAAGCTTACTGTTACAGTCAGATCTTTGTATTACAAGAGCTGGAGCATCGACTTTAGCTGAACTAGCGGTCCTAAATATTCCTTTTATAGCCGTACCACTTCCAAGCGCAAAGGATAATCATCAATTAGAAAATGCAAATTTTTATAGAAAAAATAATTGTTGTTGGTTAATTCAACAGGATTCTTTTGATGAGAAAATTGAAGATCTTTTGGAGGAAATTTTAATGAAAAAAAGTGAATATTTACTTATAAAAGAAAATTTAAAAAAGTTAAATTATCAAAATTCATGGATTAATGTTAATCAAAAGATATTAGGATCTATTGATGAAAATTGAATTAGCAAAAACTGAAATTATTCATTTTGTTGGAATTGGTGGGATTGGAATGAGTGGACTTTCATTAATAATGAAAGGCAAAGGATTTAAAGTTCAGGGGAGTGATTTGTTGTCTAATAAAAATATTGAAAGACTTAAAAAAGAAAAGATTAAAATTTTTATCGGTCACAAAAAACAAAACCTTAAAAATGCAACTATTGTTGTTATTTCCTCAGCCATAAAAAAAAATAATCCAGAGATAATAGAGGCTAAAAGAAAAAATTTACCAATAATCACAAGAGGTATAATGTTAGCTCATATAGTATCTTTAATGAAAAATATTGTAGTAGTTGGATCACATGGCAAAACCACTACAACTTCATTAATTGCATCAATTTTTCAAAAAACTAAATTAGATCCAACAATAATTAATGGTGGAGTTATAAATTCACTTCGAAATACAGCAAAACTTGGAAAAAGCGATTGGTCAATATTAGAAGCAGATGAGTCAGATGGAAGTTTTATCCATATACCAACCACATATTCTATAATTACAAATATTGATAGAGAGCATATGGATTATTATAGCTCAATGAATGATTTAAAAGAATATTTTATACAATTCATTGAAAAGGTCCCTTCATTTGGCAAATCTTTTATATGTATCGATGATAAGATTAATAGTGAGATTATTAAAAAATTAAAAAGTCAAAATTTCTATACTTATGGAACTAATCCAAAATCAAATTTTCTTATAAAAAATATTAAAGAAAACAAAAAATTTACTGAGTTTGATTTACAAGTTAATGTTCCAAATAAAAAAAGAATAATCATAAAAAAGATAAAGATACCTTTAATTGGTAGTCATAACGTTAGAAATTCAGTGGCAGCCGTTGCAGTTGCTCTGACTGTTGGGATATCTATTCAAGAAATAAAAAATGGGTTAGCCAATTTTAAAGGTGTTCAAAGAAGGTTTAATAAAATATTTACATTTAATAATATAGATTTTTATGATGATTATGCTCATCATCCAACAGAAATAAAAGTTGTTCTTGATGGAGTTAATAGAGTTTATAATGGTTATCACAAGGTGTGTATTTTTCAACCTCATCGTATTTCAAGAATAAAAGACCTAAGGAAAGAATTTTCATTTGCCTTTAAAAATTCTGATACTGTAATTTTGTGTCCCATATATACCGCAGGGGAAAAAATAAAACTTGGTTTTGATTATTTAAAATTTGCAAGAGAAATAATCAAGAATTCTAATGTTAAATTATTTTTAGTAAAAGATAAAAATCAATTAGCTAAATTTGTAAAAAAAAATATGTATGGAAAAAAAATTGTAATTGGTATGGGTGCTGGTTCAATTTCTAATTGGATGAGACAGTTACCTCAGTTGATATAATGAATATAGAACAATTAAAAGATTTATTAAAAGATTTTAGCGAGAATGTAAGTTTTGAATATGATTTAAAAAAAAAGAATTGGTTTAATATTGGAGGAAGTTCTAAAGTTTTCTTTAAAGCAGATAATTTAAAAGAGTTAGTAAATTTTCTTAAGAAATTAAATAATAGAGAAAAAATATTTATTCTTGGGGCAGGATCTAACACTTTAATAAAAGATGGTATATTTGATGGAGTTGTGATTAAATTGAGTAAAAATTTCAATAACGTTTCTCTTCATGGTAATGATATTATAATTGCTGGAAGCGCAGTATTAGACAAAACTTTATCTGAATTTGCAATGAATAATAATTTAAGTGGATTTGAATTTCTCTCCTGTATTCCTGGGACTATAGGTGGCGGGATAAAAATGAATGCCGGTTGTTTTGGAAAAGAATTTAAAGATATTTTAATATCAATTCAAGCGATAGATGTATTTGGCAATGTATCAAAGATTCTTTCAAAGGATGTAAATTTTGGATACAGAAAAAATGATTTATCTGAAGGCTTAATTTTTTTAAGTGCATCTTTTAAAGGAATTCAAAGTAAAAACTCTGTTATTAAAAGTGAAATTGATAAATTAAAATTACAAAAAGAAAAAAATCAACCAAGCAAGATCAAAACAAGCGGTAGTACTTTCAAGAATCCAGTTCATCAAACAAATAAAAAAGTTTGGGAGCTTATTAAGGAATCTGTGCCTCTAGATATTACTTTTGGCGATGCTTATATATCGGAAAAACATTGTAATTTTTTTGTTAATAAGGGAAATGCAACATATGATGATATGAAAAAATTAATTGATTTTGTATCTAATAATGTTTTAGAAAAAACTGGAATTAGTTTAGAAACAGAAATTAAAATTTTAGAATAATTTGAAAAAAAAAATATTAGTAATATCAGGCGGAACATCTAAAGAGAGATCTATAAGTCTTGATACTGGAAGACAGGTTTCAAAAGAGCTTTTAAAAAATGATTATAACGTGAAAATAACAGAGCCAAATTTCAAAATGTTAGACGTTATTAAGACTTTTAAGCCACAAATTATATTTAATGCTTTGCACGGCCAGTTTGGTGAGGATGGCTATATTCAAACTATTTTAGAAACTACCGGGATACCTTACACTCATTCTGGTGTTATTTCTTCTTCTATAGCAATGGATAAAGAATTATCAAAAAAAATTTTTATACGTAATAAAATATTAACCCCAAAATATTTTGTTTATTTTTTTGATAAAAAAAATAGAGATTTGATAAAGATTATTGATAAAAAATTAAAATTTCCAGTTGTGATAAAACCGATCAATGAAGGCTCTAGTGTAAACGTATTTATTTGTACAAAATCAAATATTATAAAAAAATTAAATTATTTAAAAAGTTATAAAAAAATAATGATAGAAAAGTTTATACCAGGAAGAGAAATTCAAGCAGCAATTATTGGTAAAAAAAAGTTAGGTGCGATTGAATTAAAGCCAAAAAGAAAATTTTATGATTATCAGGCAAAATATAACACTAGAGCAAAAACAAAGCATATAATACCTGTGGATTTAAAGAAAAATCATTTCAATAAATTAATGGATATAGCGCAAAAGGCTCATACATTGATTGGGTGCAGAGGAGTTACAAGATCAGATTTTAAGTATTTTAATGGAAATTTTTACTTATTAGAAATTAACACACAACCAGGAATGACAAACTTATCTCTAGTTCCAGAGATTGCTGCCTACAAGGGAATAAATTTTATTAATTTGATTGAATTAATTTTAAAAGATGCATCTACAAAAAAATAAAAAAATTTTAATTTATGTTTTATTATTTTTTATTTTAGCAACTTTTAATAACAAATATTTGATTAATATTGAATTTCCAAAAGTTGTTGAGATAAATGTAAATGGCTTGAGTGAAGAAAATAATCTAGAATTAAAAAAGAATCTTTATAAACTAAGAATAGAAAATTTATTTTTGTTAAAAAAAGAAGAAATTAATAAAATTATTGGTTCTCATAATTTAGTTGAAAAATATTCAGTTTTTAAGAAATACCCATCAACAATAAATATTAAGATAGATAAAACAAATTTCTTAGCAAAAATAAAAAAAGATCGTAACATCTTTTTATTAGGATCTAATGGAAAAATAATCAAAGCTTCAGAAATAGTGGAAGAAATTCCATTCATATTTGGTGACTTTAAAAACAAAAATTTTTTTGAACTGAAGAGTGTTATGACAAATAAAAATTTTGATTATAGTGAAATTAAAAGCCTATTTTTTTTTAAATCAGGAAGATGGGATATCGAATTACACAATGGTTTGTTAATAAAATTACCCAAAAAAAATCTAGAAAAATCTTTTGAACAGATTTTTAAAATTTTAGAAAAAAAAGAAAACAAAGTGAATTTGATTGACTTACGACAACAAAACCAAATCATTATTAATGGATGAAAATTTAAAATATGAGACCTATTTATCAATAGGTAAAAAAAAAATAATTATTTCTGTAATTACAGAAAAAAATGATAAAATTTATGAAGATGAGATAAATTTAAACAATCGAAAAATTACACAATCTTTAGACCAACTTGATGAATTTTTAAATAATAATATTTTCAAAATTGAAAAAAAAGTAAAAGATTTTGTAAAGAAAATATTTGTGGTAGTGGATTCACAAGATCTTTTCAATGTACAAGTATCAATTAAAGAAAAAAATTATGAACATAGTGTTACAAAAAAAAGTTTAAATAATTTACTTTATGAAGCTAAAGAAAGTTGTAAAAAAACTTTAGATCAAAAAAAAATTTTACACATGATAATTAATAAATATTATTTAAATAATAAAGTTTACACATCTTTACCAAAGAATTTGGATTGTGATAGTTTTTCATTAGATTTAACATTTATCTGCATTTCAGATATTTTTGTAAGAGAATTAGAAAAAATTTTAAGCAAATATCAAATTACCCTAGGCCAAATTGTTTATGGAGATTATGTAAGAAATTTTTTCAATGATTATGATGACGATCTATTTTTGATGGCAAAAAAGATAATTGAGGGTCATAATTCTAATGAAGTGATCTTTTTGAGTAAAAGACCCAAAAATAAGGGTTTTTTTGAGAGATTTTTTAATTTTTTTAATTAAAATTGTATTTTCCAGTAATATTAGTTGTTTTTGAGTTCAAACTGTTAGGTATTAAAACATTTCCGTGTCTGCATTAAACCAAAAAACTCTTAAACAAAAGGTCACATTTAAAGGTGTGGGCCTTCATAGCGGAAAAGTTGTAAACATTTCTATAAATCCATCAGAACCTAATTCTGGAATTGTATTTAAAAGAGTTGATCTTCAAAGTAAAAATTTAATAATTCCAAATTTTTCTAACGTCACTAGCACTTCTCTTAATACAACTATTTCTAATGAATTTGGGGCAAGAGTATCTACAATTGAACATTTGATGGGAGCTTTGTTTGGGTTAGGAATAGACAATGCTCTAATTGAAATTGACGATGAGGAAGTACCTATATTGGATGGATCAGCAAAAGAATTTATTGAAAAAATTATTTTTGCTGGTTTCGAGATAAGTGATTTACCAATAAAAATAATTAAAATAAATAAAAAAGTTGAATTTAAAGATGGAGAAAGAACCATTTCTATTGCGCCATCTAAACTAAGATTAGATATAGATTTTGAACTAAAGTATGACAATAGTGTAATTGGAAATCAAAGAAATAAAGTAAATGTTTATGAGGATGACTTACAAAATGTATTTGACTCAAGAACTTTTTGCTTATTTGAGGATATAGAAAAAATTAAAGAAAAAGGTTTAGCCAAAGGTGGAAGTTTAGATAATGCTATAGTTGTAAAACAAGAAAAAATTTTAAATGAAACTGGATTACGAAATAGCAAAGAATTTGTAAATCATAAAATTCTTGATTGTATTGGTGATCTCTATACTTGTGGTTATAGAATGCTTGCAAGTGTTAAATGTTCTCAGGGTGGACATTATCTAACTAATCAACTTTTAAGAAAAGTATTTGAAAATAAAGAAAACTTTTCTATAGTTGAAATTAAAGAGAGAAGTTTACCACATACTGTGATTAATAAGAGTCTCTTACGATCAATAGCGTAAATTAAACATCTTTATAATCTCTTCTTATAATTATATAAATTAATTATGAATCGAATAAATTTTTTATTTGTTATTATAATATTATTTTTAATAAATTCATGCGCCAAAGAAGAGAAGGAAATATCATATATTAAGGAATCTGAACAAAAATTAGAAATGATATCAGCTTATCAAGAAGCTTATGCAGCTTTAAATAAAAATGATACTTTTTTTGCTGCAAAAAAATTTTTAGAGGCTGAACTTCTTTTTCCTCAATCTGAATGGGCTTCAAGATCTGCACTAATGGCCTCATACTCATATTACATGCAGGATTTTTATGCAGAAGCTTTGTCTAATTTAGAAAGATATTTAAAAACATATCCTAATGATACTAATTTATCATATGCACATTATTTAATTGCGATTTGCTATTATGAAACAATTGAAGATGAAAAAAGAGACTCAGCACCTTTATTTAAAGCAAAAGATAAATTTAATTTTATAATAAAAAATTATCCAAATACAGACTTTGCATTAGATGCGAAATTTAAATTAGGTTTAATTCAAGATATTTTAGCTTCAAAAGAAATGTATTTAGGAAGACATTATATAAAAAAAGAAAAATGGATTCCTGCGATTAATAGATTTAAATTTGTTGTTGAGGAATATGATCAAACTATTTTTATTGAGGAGGCTCTTCATAGATTGGTTGAAATTTATTATAATTTAGGACTTTTAGATGAATCGCAAAAATATGCTAATTTATTAGGTTATAATTATCTTTCGGGTGAGTGGTATAAAAAATCATATAAAGTATTCAATAAAAATTATACGGAAAAAAGAATTAAACAAATAAAAAAAGAAAAAAAAGGTGTTATAAGTAGGTTTAAAAAACTTTTTGAGTAATAATGGACAATGATAAAATTAAAAAATATTATTCAAAAAAAATAGAATTATTTGAAAAATATAGTCAATTTTATTACGACAAAAGTGAGCCACTTGTTTCCGACCAAGAATTTGACAATCTAAAGCATGAAATTATTGAATTAGAAAAAAAATATCCAAATATAAAAAGTTCAAAATCACCTAGTGAAATTGTTGGGTTTAAACCATCAAAAATATTCAAAAAAGTGGCTCATAAAATACCAATGTTGTCTTTGGGTAACGCTTTTAGCAAGGAAGATTTAGAAAATTTTGAAAAAAAAATATTAAATTATCTAAATAAAGATAAAACTTTTAAAATTGAGTATTCAGCAGAACCAAAGATTGATGGAATATCAGCATCATTGATTTATATTAATGGAAGATTTGAAACTGGATTATCAAGAGGTGATGGAAGACAAGGAGAGGATATTACTGCCAATTTGAAAACTATTAAAGATATTCCAAAAATTGTTACAGATAAAAACTTTCCAAGAGAAATTGATATTAGAGGAGAGGTTTTTATAAAAAATAGTGATTTTAAAAGAATTGAAAATAAGTTTGCCAATCCGAGAAATGCCGCCTCGGGATCATTAAGACAAAAAAATCCAGAGGATACAAAAAAAATACCATTAAAGTTTATTGCCTATACTTTTGGATTCGAGAAAGGACTTAAAATTAATAATCAAGACAATTTTTTGGAAAATTTAAAAAAATGGGGTTTTAAAACAAATCCTCTTAACGTTACCACAACTGGAATTATAAATTTGTTAAACAATTACATTAAAGTTGAAAAAAAAAGAAACGAGATAGACTTTGATATTGACGGCATAGTCTACAAAGTAAATTCTTTTGAATTGCAAAATAGACTTGGATATGTAGCCAATTCTCCCCGGTGGGCAATAGCACATAAGTTTTCATCGAACAAAGGAATTTCAGTAATAAATAATATTGATATCCAAATTGGTAGGACCGGAGCTTTAACACCAGTTGCTAAAATAACACCTATAAATATTGGCGGTGTAATGGTTTCAAATGCAACTTTACATAACGAAGACGAAATTAAGCGAAAGGACATTCGAATTGGTGATACGGTAGTTGTAGAAAGAGCTGGTGATGTAATTCCACATATAATTTCCGTAGATTTAAAAAAAAGAAAAAATTCAAAAGAATTTATTTTTCCCAAGAAATGTCCTTCGTGTGGATCTGCTACTATTAAAGAATTTAATTTTATAACAAAAAAAGAAGATGCAGTCAGAAGGTGTTCAAGCGAAGGATATGAATGTGAGAAGGTATCAATAGAAAAAATTAAACATTTTGTTTCTAAAGAAGCTTTAAATATTGATGGATTTGGAAAAAAGATTGTTGAAAGTTTTTGGGAAAAAAATTTACTTAGATTTCCTCAAGACATATTTAACCTAAATTTTCAAAAGATAGAATTTATGGATGGTTGGGGAAAAAAATCAATAGGAAATTTAAAATATTCTATTCAAGAGAAAAGAAATATTTCCCTTGAAAAATTTATATTTTCATTGGGAATAAGACATATTGGTCTTGAAAATGCAAAGTTAATTGCAAAAAATTTAAAAACCGCAAAAAATTTCATCAATCTGGCAAATAATAAAAAATTTGATGAATTATTAAACTTAGATGGAATAGGGGAAACTCAAATTAATTCTTTAAAAAATTTTTTTTTAAATAAAACAAATTTAAATGTTATTAACAAATTAGAAAATGTTCTTGATATCAAAAATTCTGAGGGGTTTAAAAAAGATGGTGTATTACAAAATAAAGTATTTATGTTTACTGGTAAACTAGATGGTATAAGTAGAGCGGAGGCAAAATCATTAATAGAGAAAAACTCTGGATCGATAATAACTAATATTTCAAAAAAACTTAACTATTTAATAGTTGGAGAAAAACCAACTAAAAAAAAAGTGGACAGTGCTAAAAATTTAAAAATAAAAATTTTAAATCAAAAAGATTGGTTGAAAATGTTAGATAAACTCAGCTAACCACTTCTTTTCATTTGGTTTAAGAAATTTGAATAGATTTGAGTATACTTTCATATGATAGTTGGATAAGTAACTTTTTTCATCTTTTGTAAGTTGTTTAAAATCCACTAATTCATTATCTATCGGAGCTAAAGTAAGGTTTTCAAAAGATTTTTTATTCTTTATTTTTTTCACATAAACAAGATTCTCAATTCTAATTCCGAATTTGCCTTTTTTATAAAAACCAGGTTCATTGCTTAAAATCATTCCCTCTAACAACTTCACATTGTTGTATTTTGATATCCCTTGAGGACCTTCATGAACATTCAGAAAAAAACCAACACCATGACCTGTGCCATGCTGATAATCAAGTTTTATTCTTTTTAGATACTTTCTCGCTCTTTTATCAATTTTACTTCCAACTTGACAATTATTAATATTAGTTGTTGCAACAGCAATATGACCTTTTAAAACTTTTGTAAAAATATCTTTAATTAATTTAGTAGGTTTTTTAAAACAAATTGTTCTTGTTATATCTGTTGTGCCATATTTATATTGTCCGCCAGAGTCACATAAAAAAATATCATTTTTTTTTAATTATTTTCGAATTTTTTTTTGATGCTCTATAATGAACAATAGCACCATTTTCTCCACTACCAGCTATAGTATCAAAACTAGGGTATAAATAATTTTTATTTAATTTCCTAAAACTTTCTAATTTTTTTAGTGCTTCATATTCTGTTATTTTTCTTTGATTTATTTTTTTCATCCAGTAAATAAACTTTGTTACAGCTACACCGTCTAATATATGACTATTAATCATATTGTTTATTTCTTTTTTATTTTTAATAGACTTTAAAAAATAAATTGGATCTTCTTTTTTTAGTAATTTAAATTTGTTTTTTAGAATATTTTCATAAAATAATGAGCATGTTTTACCGTCAATTGTAATTTTTCCAAATTTTAAATTATTCAAAAATTTTTTAAAATTCTTTGGTTCTATAACATGATTTTTTTTAATTTTTTTTTCTTTAATAAGTTTTAAAGTTTTTTGTTTTTCAGCAATTATAAAAATTTTCTTTTTATCATCTAAAAGCAAATGACAATTAGGTATTGGACTATTTGGATTGTCATAACCTCTTATATTTAGTAACCAAGCTACATTCTCAGGTGCACTAATAAATATATAATTTAATTTATTTTTTTTTAAAAATTTAACGCATTTAATTATCTTTTTTTGATAATTTTCACCAGTAATATTATTTGAAAGTGAGTAAAAAGATTTTACAGATTTCAAATTATTCTCATAAATCTTATCAATTAAATTTGAATCAATTTTTTTAACTTTATTATTTTTTAAAAAAAATTTTTTTATTTGCAAAGAGGTAAAAAGCTTGGGATCGAAACCTAATAAAAGGTTTTTTAAATACACTACAATTCAATATTTTTTTATAATCTAAAATCTTAAAATTATTACCCGACTCTAATTGTGCTTGAATTGTATATCTTCCATCAACAAAAAGATAATTTCTATTTTTTAATATAACCGCGTAACCTGCAGAACCAGTAAAGTTTGATATTATTTTTAATCGATCCTTTTTTGAATATTCTGAAAAAAACTCATCATTTTTTTGGAATTATATAGCCATCAATATCAAATTTTTTTAAATTTTTTTTTAAAATATTTAGTCTTTTTTTTATCATTTAAGTCTTTTTTGATATCTAATCCAGCCGGGGCTTCTTTCTTTTTCATCTACTTCAAAATCTTGATTAAATTCAAAATCTTCTATTTCGTTTTTATTCTCATCAAAAAAAGAATTTTTCTCTAAAAATTTATCTGGTAATTCATCTATGAATCTTGATGCCAAACTATCCATCCAATCTCCTTGATAAAATCTATTCATGGAGAACGAAATAATTGCTTTCTTTTTTGCTCTAGTAATCCCCACATATGCCAATCTTCGTTCTTCCTCCAAACCATTTTGACCTTTCTCTTCAATTGATTTTTGGTGGGGAAACAATCCTTCCTCCCACCCTGGTAAAAAAACTAAATCAAACTCCAATCCTTTTGAAGCATGCATGGTCATCATATTTATTTTATCTCCATCCCATTCTTGATCAATTGAAGTTGCTAAAGCAACATGCTCTAAAAAGCTTTCAAGAGTATCAAACTCCTTCATAGCATTTAATAGTTCTTTTAAGTTTTCAAGTCTATTTTCATTCTCAAGGTCTTTTTTATTTTTGAGCATTAAAGAGTAGCCAGATTCATCTAAAACTAGTTGCAATAACTTAACATGACTAATTTTCTTTATCTTAATATCATTTCTCCATTTGTTTAATAAATTTAAAAATGCACTTAAATTGACTTTTGTTTTTGGTTTTATTAAATCTTCCTCTAACATTTTTTTAGCAGAAACTTCTAAGCACAAAGAATTTATTTTAGAATATTCATGAATTATTTTTAAAGTGCTCTCACCAATTGAACGTTTTGGGTTATTAATAATTCTTTCAAATGCCAAATCATCTTTTCCTTGATGTATTAATCTTAAATAGGCAACTGCATCTTTAATTTCAGCTCTTTCATAAAATTTAGTACCTCCAATAATTCGATAGGGTAAACCTATTTTTAAAAATCTTTCTTCAAATTCTCTTGTTTGGAAAATTGCTCTTACTAAAATAGCCATGTTGTTAAGTGAGAATCTTTTTTTTATTGAATCTATCTCATCTGAAATACCTATTGCCTCATCTTTACCGTTTTTAAAACAGTTTAATTTAATTAAATCCCCATCCTCTGACATTGATATAAGTGTTTTCCCAACTCTATTTTGATTATTGGAAATTAAATTTGAAGCAACAGATAGAATATTTTGAGTCGATCTATAATTTTGTTCAAGTCTTATAACCTTAGTATTATCATATATTTTATCAAATTCTAAAAAATTTCTTATTTCAGCTCCTCTCCAACTATAAATTGATTGATCATCATCACCCACACAACAAATATTCATATTTTTTTTGGCGAGTAAGTTTAACCATTTACTTTGAATAAAGTTTGTATCTTGGTATTCATCTACCAAAATATATTTAAAATTTTTTGAATATATTTCTCTGATATCAGAATTTTTTTCAAGTATTTTTACAGTATGTAAAATTAAGTCTCCAAAATCACATGAGTTTAAATCTATAAGTTTTTGTTGATATATTTTATAAATTGGTAAAATCCTTTATTTTTCCATCTGTCAATTATAGCAAGAATAAATTTTGGTCCTAATTGTTTGACATCTATATTTTCAGCTTTGCAGATATTCTTTATTAATCTAACTTGATCATCAGTATCTATTATAGTAAAATTTGAATTTAAATTAACAGCTGATGAATGTTTTCGTAAAAGTTTTGCACAAATTGAGTGAAAGGTTCCAAGCCATGATAATCCCGTGGCTGTTGAGCCAAGTATTTTGCTGACTCTATTTTGCATTTCATTTGCAGCTTTATTAGTAAAAGTCACAGCAAGGATCTGATTTGGAAAAGCTTTTTTTTGATAAATTATATTAGCTATTCTTGTGGTTAAAACTCTTGTTTTGCCAGATCCAGCTCCCGCAACAATAAGTAGAGGCCCGTCCAGGTGCATAATTGCCTCTTTTTGGGGCTTATTTAATCCTTTTAAAAAATCAGAGTTTACCATTTATAATTTTTTAATATAAGTTGTGCCATTATTTATGAGCAAACATAATATATTACTAAAAAAAATTAAGAAACAATTCATATCAATAAATGATTCAATAGAAAGCTATTTTAATGGGCTAAAGTTTCTCATTAAAAATTTTAAGAAATTTAAATTACACACTAATAACAAAGCTTTTTTAGTTGGGGCCGTTGTTTTCATTTCAACTTTGGCATATTTTTTGATGCCTACAGTTTACAATAAAAAGATTATTCAAGAAAAAATAGAGAATCAGATTTTAGATAAGTTTAATGTGAATATTGAATTTAATCAAAAAATTAAATATGGATTATTTCCAAAACCTCATTTTTACTCAAACAACCTTTCAATCATTCAAGATAAAAAAAAAATTGCTAATATCAAAAAATTTAGAATTTATATTTCATTTAATAAGTTACTATCTATTAATAATGTATATGTAAGAGATGTTATATTGTCAGGCACTGACTTTAATCTTAACAGGGAAAATATAAATTTTTTTAAAAATCTTCTTACAACTAAACCCAATGAAGATAGATTTATCGTTAAAAAGAGCAATATCTTTTATAAAAATTTTAGTGATGAAACTTTGTTTTTAAGTAAAATTGATAATTTCAAATTTTTTTATGATTACAAAAATTTAGATAATGTTTTAATTTCAAAAAATGAAGCTTTCAAAATTCCGTTTATCCTTAAAATAAAAAATAAAAGACTTAATAAAGAATTACTTTTTTCTTTAAACGCTAGAAAGTTAAGATTAATTTTGGAAAATAAAACAGACTATAATGAGACTATTAAAAAAGGTTTTGTGGATGTTTCATTCATTAATAAAAACACACTCATCGATTATCAACTAAATAAAGATTCACTCAAATTTACATCTAAAGATAGATATTTATCTTATAATGGAAAAATTGATTTTAAACCTTTTTATTTTGTGGCAAATTTTAATTATGATAATTTGAATACTAAAAATTTATTCCAGGAAGACTCAATCTTATCAGAATTTATTAGATCAGAAATATTGAATAACAGAAATCTTAATATGAATTTAAATTTAAATGCAAAAAATATACTTAATATTAATGATTTGAATAATCTATTTTTAAGAATTGGTATATCCCAGGGCAATATTGGACTTTCAAATTCAAAAGTAATGTGGAATGATGATATAGAGATTACCTTAAAAGAAAGCTATCTCAATTATGATAAAGAAGATATTAAACTTGTAGGTAGAGCAAGAGTCGATTTTAAAAGGTTTAATAATTTTTACAGTTCTTTTCAAATTAAAAAAAAGAATAGAAAAGAAATAGAAAAATTTGAGATTGATTTTGTTTATAATATAACACAAAAAAAGATAAATTTTGATAATTCTTTAATCGATAATAAGAGCAGTAAAAAAGTAGATAAATTTATTCAGGAATTTAATTTTGAAAATAAAAAGTTTATGAATAAAATAATTATTAAAAATTTTGTAAATAATCTTTTTACAGCTTACGCAGGATAGATCATTTTCTTTGGGTTAACAATTTTATCGTAGTCTCTCTCGTTGATTAAACCTGTCTTGAGTGCTTCAGTTTTTAAAGTTGTTTTATTTTTTAGTGCAGACTTTGCTATTTTTGCTGCATTATCATAACCAATTTTTGGCGCCAAAGCAGTTACAAGCATCAAAGAATTGTCCAGGTAATTTTTTATGATATTTTTATCAGCCTTTAAGCCTCGTATGCAATACAAACCAAAATTTCTAGAGCTGTCTGCTAATAGATCTATTGATTGTAAAATATTATGTGCAATTAAAGGTTTGAAAACATTTAATTCAAAATGACCATGCGAACCAGCCATAGTAATACCATTATGATTACCTATAACTTTAACACAAACCATCGTAACCGCCTCTGACTGTGTTGGATTCACTTTGCCAGGCATAATTGAAGAACCAGGTTCGTTAGCTGGTAAAATTAATTCACCATATCCAGCTCTTGGACCAGATCCTAAAAATCTAATATCATTTGCGATTTTCATTAGACAAACCGCTGTTGTATTGAGTGTTCCAGAAAAATTTACAATTTCATCATGTGCAGCAAGTGCAGCAAATTTATTTTTTGTTGGTTTAAAAGGAAGTTTTGTGATTTTTTTAATTTCGTTAATTATTTTTTTGTCGAAACCTTTTTTACTATTAATACCAGTGCCTACCGCAGTACCACCTTGGGCAAGTGAATATATTTCATTTAAACCATTTTTAATTCTTGATATGCAATCCTCCAGTTGAGACTGATATCCAGAAAATTCTTGGCCTAAAGATAGCGGAGTTGCATCTTGTAAATGGGTTCTTCCAACTTTTATTATATTCTTAAATTTAGAAACTTTCTTTTTTATTTCTTTATTTAACAACTCAAGTGCTGGTAAAAGCTTATTTTTAGTTTCAATTACAATTGCAATATGCATTGCTGTTGGAAAAACATCATTAGTAGATTGAGATTTGTTCACATGATCATTTGGATGGACTGGTTTTTTTGAACCTTTTTTTCCGCCTAAAATTTCAATAGCTCTATTTGCTATAACTTCATTAACATTCATATTAGTTTGAGTTCCCGATCCTGTTTGCCAAACTTTCAGTGGAAAGTGTTCATTTAATTTTCCAGATATTACTTCATTAGATGCTTTTATAATTGCTTTGGATATGTTTGGTAAAATTTGTTTTTCTTTTACATGAACTATTGCAGCTGCTTTTTTTACAATAGCTATAGATTTTATAAGAATCGGTCTTACTAAAAATTCTCCTATATCAAAATATTTTTTTGATCTTTGGGTTGATGCACCCCAATATTTATCATCTGGAACACTGATTTTTCCAATGCTATCGAATTCTTTTCTTAATTTCATGAATATTTTTCTTAAAGTATATACAATAAATATATATTAATTTTATTTAAACATACAGGAGCAAAATGACAAATTTCAATAAAGTAGGAACTTTCATGAAAACTTTTGGCCAAGAAGTCAAAACAAAACCTTCTTTTAGCACAGATAAGATTAATAAGCTTAGGCTTGATCTAATAAAAGAAGAACTTAGCGAACTTACAGAGGCGATGAATAATAAAGATTTATTAGAGGTTGCCGACGCATTAACTGATATCCTTTATGTTACTTATGGAGCAGGACATGCTTTTGGCATTAATTTAGATAAATGTTTTGAAGAGGTACAAAATTCAAATATGAGTAAATTAGATGATAACGGTAAGCCGATTTATAATGAAGGTGGTAAGGTAATGAAGGGTCCAAAGTATTTCAAGCCCAATCTTTCAAAATTTGTTAGCTGATTTAAATTTCTAATTTAAAATCTATTGCAGGAGCGCTATGAGTAATGTTTCCAACAGAAATTCTATTTACCCCTGTCGCAGCAACTGATTTAACAGTTTTAAGATTTATATTTCCCGAAGCTTCTGTTTCATGATATTTTTTTACAAGCCTTACACAAGCTCTTAAATTTTTAATACTCATATTATCTAACAAAACAGTCTCAAATTTAAGACCAATTATTTCTTTCAATTGTTTTAAATTATCTATCTCAACAGTAATTTTTTTTCCTCTCTTATTTTTAATGGCTAAAAGAACCAATTCTCTTAAACTAGAACTAGCAATATGATTATCTTTAATCAAAAATTCATCACTTAGATTAAATCTATGATTAGTACCTCCTCCTAATTTAACTGCATATTTTTGAATGACTCTATAATTTGGAATAGTTTTTCTAGTACAACAAACTTTACATTTTTTTCCTGCTAATTTAACAAACTGATTTGTTCTTGTAGCTATGCCAGAAATATGAGATAAAAAATTTATAGCAACTCTTTCTGCAATTAATATAGAACTAGCTTTACCTTTTATTATCGCAACTAAAGAATTCTTTTTAACACAAGATCCATCTTTTATTTTTTCAATAAATTTAACTTTTTTATCCACTTGAATGAAAGTATTTTTTGCAAAACTTAAACCTGCAACAACTGCATTTTGATTAGAGATTAATTTTGCAGTAATAATTTTATCATTATCCAACAAACTAGTGGTAACGTCTCCATGCGGGTATAAATCCTCAGTTAAAGCGAGTTTAACTCGATCTTTAATAAAATTTTCACTTAATTTAATTTGAGACACAAAAAACTATCTACCAATAGCTACCATTTTTTCTACCGAGAGTCTGGCTCTATTGATTGTCTTTTCATCCATAATAATTTCTCCAGTTTCATTTTCTAAACAATCAAGAATTTTTGGTAAGGTAATTTTTTTCATATGAGGGCACATGTTACATGGTCTGATAAACTCAACATTGGGGTTTTCAACTTGAATATTATCACTCATAGAACATTCGGTAACCATCATAACTTTCTTTGGTTGGTTATCTTTTACATAATTAATCATTCCTGATGTTGATCCAGCAAAGTCACTAGCTTTAATTACCTCAGGAGGGCATTCTGGATGAGCAATAATTTTTATCCCAGGATTATTTTTTCTAATATTGTTTATCTCACTTTCGTTAAATTGATCATGAACTACACAAATTCCCTTCCAAGAAATAATTTCAACATCTGTTTGAGAGGCAACATATTTTGCAAGATAATCATCAGGTAAAAAGATTACTTTTTTTACTCCAAGTGATTTTACAATTTTAACTGCATTTGCAGAGGTGCAACAAACATCAGTTTCAGCTTTAACATCTGCTGAAGTATTAACATAAGAAACAACGGGAACGCCTGGATATTTTTCTTTTAATAATCTTACATCTTTACCAGTAATTGATGACGAAAGAGAACAGCCAGCCTTCATGTCAGGTAATAAAACTTTTTTATTTGGGCTCATCAATTTTGCGGTTTCAGCCATAAAATGTACCCCTGCCATTATAATAATATCCGCAGAAGTTTTTGAAGCCTCCACTGCAAGTGCTAAAGAGTCAGCTGAAAAATCAGCGATACCATGATAAATTTCCGGTGTTTGATAATTGTGAGCTAGAATGACAGCATTCTTTTCTTTTTTGAGCTGATTAATTTTATGAATATATGGAGCATGTATTGACCATTCAATCTCAGGCATAACCTTTGAGATCTTTTGGTAAATAGGATCAGTTGCTTTTTTTACTTCTTGATTAAATTCCATAACTAAAATTTATCAATTTGAAACCTACTTGTCATTGATTTAATGTGGGTCATATTTGCGGCCATGCTGAAATTGGTAGACAGGCACGGTTGAGGGCCGTGTGGACCAAGTCCATGAGAGTTCGAGTCTCTCTGGCCGCACCAAAAACTTAAATCTTTAGCCATTCAGGAATGAATATTTTAAAGGATCCATCTTTACTTTTAAATATGGAGTTTTTATCAAAATTTTCATTTAAATATTTTATTAATGCAAATGGATAATCTTCATTAATAAGAACTTTTCCAATTTCAACATCATTATAGTATATCTTTTCATCTTCAAAAAGTTTTCCATTAATGATCTCAATTGGTAATAATCTTTTTGAAAGTTTATTTTTTAACTTAATTCTAGCAGTATTCTCTTGGCCAACATAACATCCTTTTTTAAAGTCAATACCATTAAGTTCTTCAAAATTACACTCAATTCCAAATAGTTTATTTTTTAACTTATTTAAATTTTTTGGAACTATACCGAGTTTGTGACTATGATTATGATAATTTTCAATTTTATCGTTTTTTAAATCAAGTTTTTTTAAAGATAAATAAAGTTTTTCTAAATTTATTATAATTCTCGCGCCTAAATTTTTATTTCTAGGATCTAATAAGATTGGATCTTCTCTGTATTTAAAAGTAAAACCCAGAATATCTTTAGAGCCTACAATAGATAAATATTTTTCATACCCAAAACTAGCGACCACAAACTCATTACTTAAATTGAGAATTTCTACTTTTGCTCTGATTTTATATAAATTGAGTTGTTTAAATATTTCTTCTGACTGAGATTTTTCACAATCAATAAAATAGCCAGACTTATGTTTTACAAATAAGAATTCATATAAAAATTTACCCTGGGGAGTAAATAAAGAGGCAAAACAACTAGAATTTTCAGAGACCTTATTTATGTCATTACTGATTAGATTTTGAAGAAAATCTTTGGCATCTGTACCATTGATATACAGTATTGCCCTATCTTTTAATATGTAAACATTATTATTCATATTTGATTGAAACTTAATTATAATATAATAACTTTTCTTAAAAATGTTAGATCTAATAATCAAAAATGGACAATGTTATATTAATGGAAAGTTAGAGAACAAAGATATTGCTGTAAAAGATGGTAAAATATTAAGAATTGGTGAAGTATCAGAAGATGCAAAAGAAGTTTATGATGCAAAAAATCAAACAGTTTTACCTGGATGTATAGATACTCAAACTCATTTTAGAGAACCGGGCTCAACAGACACTGAAGATCTTAATTCTGGAAGTAGGGCGGCTGTTGCAGGAGGTATCACTGCTGTATTTGAAATGCCAAATACAAATCCACCCACATCAAACATAAAAGAATTTCAGAGAAAATTAGATCTTGCAAAAAATAGAATGTATTGCAATTACGCTTTTTATTTCGGTGCAACAGCTGAAAATGTTAACCAGTTAGCAGAACTGAAAGATTTAGAGGGATGTTGTGGTATCAAATTATTTGTTGGTTCATCAACAGGCAATCTTTTAGTGGCTCTTGAAGAAGATATAGATAAAGTTTTTCAAAATTGTTCAAAAGTGGTTGCAGTTCATTCAGAGGATGAAGAGATTTTGAATAAAAATAAAAAATTAATAAAAAATGGCGATGTTCATTCACATCCTATTTGGAGAAGCGAAGAGTGTGCTATTTCCTCAACTAGAAGGATTGTTAGAATTGCTAAAAAGTATAATAAAAAAGCTCATGTTCTTCATATAACAACAAAACAAGAAATAGATTTTTTATCTCAACACAAAGGAAATATTACTTTTGAAATTACCCCACAACATTTAACGATCTATGCCCCTGATTGTTATGACAAACTTGGAACTTATGCTCAAATGAATCCTCCTATAAGAGATAAATCTCATTATGATCGATTATGGTATGCGGTTAAAAATAATATAAATGATACAATCGGTTCAGATCACGCTCCACATTTGAAGGTAAACAAAAACAAAGAATATCCTAATTCTCCCTCAGGAATGCCTGGAGTTCAAACACTAATGCCAGTTATGTTAAACCATATAAATGACGGCATGCTATCACTCAATCAATTAATGAAACTGGTGTGCGAAAATCCAATTAAAATTTTTAGCATCAAAAACAAAGGATTTATTAAAGAAGGTTATGATGCTGATTTTACCATTGTAGATATGAATAAAAAAATTGTTATTAAAAATGAGAACATTGAAAGCAAGTGTGGATGGTCGCCATTTAATGATGTTGAGTTCAAAGGGACTCCTGTGGCAACTATTATTGCTGGTAAAATAAAAATGAAAGATGGAAAAATTCTTGGGGATCCTGAAGGAACACCTTTAGTTTTTAAATAGATTAAATTTTTTAACTTCTTTAATAATTCTCGCTACTTCTGCTTGTTTTAAACCAGGATATAAAGGAAGTCTTACCAATCCATTGTAAATTCTATCAGTATTTTTCATTTGTGTTCTACTAAATTTTTTTCCAAAAGAAGAAATATGCAAAGGATAATAATGAAAATAACAATAAATTTTCTTTTTTTTCATGTAATTGATAAACTTCTCTCTAAGTCTAAAGTTTTTGAATATAAGAGCAAATACATGATAAGCACTTTTATTTTTGATATCGCTTTTAATCAATTCAAATTTTCTATTTTCCAAAGATATGAAATTTTTTCTATAGGCTACGCTTATGGATTGTCTTTTTTTAATTATTATATTTAGTTTTATTAATTGAGAATA
The DNA here is from genome assembly GCA_902509725.1 of uncultured Pelagibacteraceae bacterium. The sequence continues at coordinate 28,981 of CABWYI010000003.1, forward strand.
AAGAAGTGCCGCGGGAAGTTCAGCAGATCTAAACTCTGAGCCAATATCTTTCCATGAATAATATCTTTTTTTATTAGCGATAAGTGCTCTATCAGTTCCTTTATCTAAAATAATTTTTGCTCTTTTTACAAAATTTTTGTTGTTTATTGAGATAGCGCCACATTGACCTCCAACCAAATTTTTTGTTTCATGAAAACTAAAAGTGCCAAAATCACCTATTGTACCAAGATATCTATTTTTAAATTTACCTATAAAACTGTGGGCACAATCTTCTATCAAAATTAAATTATATTTCTTTTTTAATTCTACAAATTTCTGCATATCGCATGAATTCCCAGCATAATGAACCACTATAATCGCTTTAGTTTTTTTATTTATCTTTTTTTTTACAGATTCATAATTTAAGTTTGCGTCATAAAAATTTACGTCGGCAAACACTGGTTTTGCTCCTCTCAATAAAACAGCATTTGCTGTTGAGGTAAAAGTATAAGAGGGCATAATTACTTCGTCATCTTTTTTTAAATTGATGAGTATCATCGATATCTCAAGAGCGCTTGTACAGTTTTGAGTAAGAGCAACAAATTTAGACTTGAGTTTATTTTTTATTAAATTTTCACATTTTTTTTGAAAAAAACCGTCAGCAAATTTATTATTTTTAAATACATCGTTGATATATTTTTTATCATTGTTTGATGTAAAGGGTTTGTTAAATTCGATTTTTTTATCCATGATTCTTAATAAAATTTTGTTAAAAATTTTGTAACCAAAAAGTCCCAATTTTTATTTAATGAAATATCATTATTTGAAATTTTTTTTAAATATTCAAAAGAATGTTTTCTGCGTTTAATCCAGTTTTTGTTAAGTAATCTATATTTTTTAGACTCACCCAAGCTTTCGTAAAAAGTTAAATTCATATTTATAGTATAAAATTTTTTTAAACAAAAAAAAGCAAAAACACCCATCCTAAAGCCGAGCCAAATATCTTCAAAATTATTTGAAAATTTTTTATTTGCTTTTAAGAATGTAATCATAAATTTTTTTCTAAAACTTATACAGCTTTCTGGGGCTAAATAAGGCCAAAAACTTAGCGGATTATTTTTATTTCTTTTTTTTTCTGTTTTAAGACTGTTTTTTATATATGGCAAATTTTGTATAAAATCTATTTCTTTTTTATTTGAAAAAATTTTGTGTACTTCATTTACTTTGGATTTATGAAAATAATCATCACTGTCTAATAAACAGATTAATGAGCCTTTGGATCTTTTAAAAAGTTTTATATAGCCATTCATTGCATCTAAGGCAGCGATCTTTTTCTTTTTATTTTTATTAAAAAATATCTTTATCTTTTTGTTTTTTTTGAAATCATTTAAAACTTTTTTTGAATTGTCTGTTGATTTATCATCAAAAATTAAAATTTCTATATTTCTATATTTTTGAGTTAAACAAGAAGTAACTGCTCTGCTTAATAATTTACCGTTATTATAATTTATGATTAAAATTGAAACTAAAGTTTTTTTTTTCATTAAAAGGAATTAACTAGAACTACACCTATTACAATCAAGAATAAACCAGTAATAGCCTGCCAACTAAGAGTTTGATTAAAAAAAATATAACCTAATATAGCTATTGTAAATATACCCAAGCCACTCCAAGTAGCATAGACTATCGCTATAGGAAGTTTGTTTACCACAAAAGTAAGTAAATAGAAGGCACTCAAATAAAAAATTGCCAATAAGGATGTAGGGACTAATTTTGTAAAATTTTGAGAAACGGGTAAAAGCATCGTTCCCGCTACTTCAAAAAATATTGCTCCTATAAGTAATAAGTATGTTTTAGCCACTTTTTAAAATATTATTTTTGACGAGATCCTGTTTTATTTCATCCAAAATTGCTGGATCATCTATTGTAGGAGGCATTTTATATTTTTCATTATCAGCTATTTTTCTTATTGTACCTCTCAAAATTTTACCAGATCTTGTTTTAGGAAGTCTTTTAATTACTATTGTAATTTTAAATGCAGCAACTGGACCAATTTTATCTCTTACCATTTGAACACATTCTTTAGAAATTTCATCATGACTTTTATCTACACCTGCTTTCAAAACAACCAAACCTATAGGCAGCTGCCCTTTAAGTTTGTCTGTAATTCCAAGCACTGCGCACTCAGCAACTGATTGATGTTCAGACAAAACTTCTTCAATTGCACCAGTAGACAATCTATGTCCAGCTACATTAATTATATCATCTGTTCTAGACATAATCCAAATATACCCATCATCATCAATATGGCCTGCATCATAGGTTTGATAATAACCTTCATAATTTGACATATAGTTTTCTTTATATCTTTGATCTGCATTCCATAGCGTAGGAAAAGTTCCTGGAGGCAAAGGTAGTTTGACAACAATGTCTCCCATTTCATTTGGTTTTGCTAAAGTTTTATCTGATTTAATTATTTTTACATCATAACCTGGAACGGCTTTGCATGCTGAACCATATTTTGTTTTCATCATTTCAATTCCTGTACAATTTGAACTAATTGCCCAGCTCGTTTCAGTTTGCCACCAATGGTCAATTACTGGAACTTTAAGTAAATTTTCTGCCCATTTAATTGTATCAGGATCTGCTCTTTCTCCTGCTAGAAACAGACTCTCAAACTTACTCAAATCGTATTTAGAAAAAAATTTTCCATTTGGATCTTCTTTTTTAATTGCTCTAAAGGCTGTTGGGGCAGTGAATAAAGATTTTATATTGTAATCAGAAATTATTTTCCAGAACGCTCCTGCATCTGGTGTTCCAACTGGCTTACCTTCGAACAAAACTGTTGTGCATCCTTTAAAGAGTGGAGCATAAACAATGTAAGAGTGACCAACAATCCAACCAATATCGCTTGCTGACCACCATACATCGCCTTCATCTATGTTGTAAATGTTTTTCATTGTCCACTTTAGAGCAACGATGTGACCCCCAATATCTCTAACAATACCTTTCGGAGTTCCTGTTGTTCCTGAAGTATAGAGTATATAAGCTAATTCATTTGAATTCATTTCAATACAATCAGTATCTTTGGCATTTGTAAGAGCTTCATCCCAACTTATCTCAACTGGAGTATTCAATTTAACCTCATGACCTTCTCTTTGAAATAAAATTATTTTGCCAATCTTATGCTGAGCTTGTTTGACTGCATTGTCCACAAGTGGTTTGTATTCAACAGTTCTTCCAGGCTCAAAACCACAAGAGGCAGTAACTAATAATTTTGCTTTACTATCATCTATTCTGCTTGCGAGCTCGTTCGAAGCAAAACCACCAAAAACAACTGAATGGATTGCACCAATTCGTGCACATGCTAGCATTGCAACAACCGCTTCAGGTATCATTGGCATATAAATAATAACTCTATCACCTTTGTTGACACCCTGAACTTTTAGTGCACCTGCAAATTTTGAAACTTTTGATCTTAATTCCTCATATGTAAAATTACTTTTGTTTCCTGTGATAGGACTATCATAAATTAAAGCAGTTTTACTTCCTTTCCCTTGATCAATATGTATGTCTAACGCGTTATAACAGGTATTTGTTACTCCATCCTCGTACCATTTGTAGAAAGGTGGGTTAGATTTATTTAGAATCTTTGTAGGTTCTTTAAACCAAAAAATATCTTTAGAAGCTTCTTGCCAGAAATTCTCAGGATTTTTAATTGATTGATCGTAAATCTTATTAAATTTTTCTGACATAGCAATTTTGATTCGACAGTTAGTTTTATTGTGGTTTTTAAATCACAAATTGTATTTAATTTTAAAAAACAAGTAAAATCAATGTAAATTAATGACAATTTTGTCTTCTATAAAGTCTTTTAATTTGGTATTTAACCACAACTTTGGCTTAAGAAAGCTTAAGCCTGGTTTATATAAACTAAACAAAGTAAAAACTAACTAAAGAGGGAGTTTTTTATGAAAAAACTTAAACTGTTTGCTCTTACAGCTGTTGCCCTAATGGGTGTTACAACTGTAGCAAACGCTGCGACCGCTATGTTAGCTCAAGATGATTTCGTTGGAATTTCTTTAAATTCTTTTTCAGTTGGTATTTTTGGTTTTTTTTCAATAATCTTAAAAAGTGTTTCTGGTTGATCGACCTTAGGGGCATAACGAGATATACTTTTATTTTCTGACAAACTCCTAAAAAAATATTTAACTATTTTATCCTCTAATGAATGGAAGGTAACAACAGCTAATACTCCATCTTTTTTTAAAACTTTTGATGCAGATATTAACCCATAAATAAGTTCGCTTATTTCTTTATTTACAAAAATTCTTAGAGCTTGAAAAACCTTTGTTGCACTGTGCGTTTTAAAGTTTTTTTTTCTTTTTGATTTTTCAATCAATTCTACTAAATTTTGTGTATCAATTTTTTTTACTTTTCTTTCTTTAACAATAATTGATGCAATTTTTTTAGCCTCTTTTTCATCACCAAAAAATTTAAAAATTTTTTCTAATTCTTTTAATTCTAATTTATTTATTGCATCTTTTGCCGAAAAATCATTTAAACCCATTTTCATGTTCAGTTCCCCAATACTATTAAATGACAAACCTTTGTTTGGATCTTTGATCTGTGAATATGAATAACCTAAATCAAAAACCACGCCCTTAATATTTTCATCTTTTAATTTAAGGTTATCTAATTTACTAAATTTTATATTTTTAAATACAAACCTATTTTGAAAATCATTAATTAATTTTTCAGCTTCAATTTTACTTTTGGTATCTCTATCTAAAGCAATTACTTGAGTATTTTTATAACTTAGTATCTTTTTTGAATAACCACCTTGACCAAAAGTGCAGTCAATAAATGTGCCACCATGTTGAGGGGTAATAATGCTTATAATTTCATTAAGCAATACCGGATAATGTTTTGGAGCATCCGATACCATGGTGGCTTCCATTTATTTTTTCGAAGACCATTAATTTTTTTGTCTTCTTAAAAATGCTGGTATTTCTAAATCATCCTCTTCAGAGTCCTCAATTTCTGAACCTAGTAAATCTTCTTGAGAAGAAGTATGATTTTCTGTGTTAAATAAGTCTGGTTCTTCAGTCTCAACTCCAAACTCTTTCAGATCTGCTGAACTTTCTTGTTCACTATTATTTGATCCATCAATAGCCTCTTGAGCAAATGACTGCTCTACTTCATCTGAAGTATTTTCGACAATACTCTGAGCTTCTTGATTTTTAAGCAGTTCTTCATGATACTGATTGTTTACATCACTTACAGACTCGTTAAAATTTTCAGAAACCACCTCATTTTCAAGCTTCAAAGCATTTGCTCCGTGTGAAACAGGAGTTGAATTATTATTTGAAAAATTAAAAGACGTATTCGAACCTAAATTAGAAAAATCAGAATATCCTGGATTTCTATTTTGTATCCTATGCACCATATTAATAACTGATTTTGTCTCAGGTTGTTGTCCATCTAATGAAGTTGCTACAATTGATACTCTTATTTTACCCTCAAGAGATGGATCTGTAATAGCTCCAATTATAACCTCAGCATCGGCCTCGACTTCGGATCTTATTTTATTTACTACTTCATCAACTTCAAATAATTTTAGATCTTTGCCACCGGTTATATTAACCAATAATCCTTTTGCACCTTTTAAAGTATAATCATCTATTAAAGGATTGCTAATTGCCATCTCAGTTGCTTTCATAGCTCTCCCCTCGCCTTCAGCTTCTCCAGTTCCCATCATAGCTTTACCCATTGACGCCATTACAGTTTCAACATCGGCAAAATCAAGATTTATTATGCCAGGTCTGACCATTAAATCTGTTACACTTTGAACACCATGCATCAAAACATTATTTGAAAGATTAAATGACTCTTCAAAAGTAGTTTGTTCATTTGCGATCTTAAATAAATTTTGATTAGGAATTACTATTATTGTATCCACATGTTTTCTTAATTCCTCAAGACCAATCTGAGCTCTTCTCATTCTTGATGGACCTTCATATAAAAATGGTAATGTCACAACTCCTACAGTTAGAATATTCAATTCTTTTGCGGCTCTAGCTATTACGTGTGCTGCACCAGTTCCTGTGCCACCACCCATACCAGCAGCTATAAAAACCATGTTTGCACCCTGTAAGACATTTACAATATCGTTTAGAGACTCATCTGCTGCAGCTTGGCCAATATCAATTTTTGCCCCCGCACCTAAGCCTTTTGTTAAATTTAAACCAATTTGAATTTTTGACTTTGCTTTACTGTGCTTCAAATCTTGTGCATCAGTATTCACTGCAATAAATTCTACTCCTTGCATTCCGTTTTCAATCATTTCATTAATAGCATTTCCACCTGCACCACCAACTCCCATTACTAAAAGTCTTGGTTGCAACTCTTTTATTTCTGGTGTTTTAAAGTTAATTGTCATTTTATTATCCCCCGTTATTTATTAAGTTGATGCTCCCATTTAAGGTTAGCACGATTTAAATTTGCTTTTTTTCTTGCATTGACCTTAAATTTTTCAAATATTGATGGTTCCCAGATTTGGAATGTTTTGCCCTGACCAACAAAAACCATACTATTTTTTATTTTTGCATGTTTAAGTAATTTTGGAGTAAGTGAAATTCTACCCTCACCATCAAACTGTAAATTTATACTTTCAGATAATATCGATGTTGCAAAAAAATCTCTTTTTTCCTCGAAAGGATTTAGAGAGTCAATTGCGCTAGAAATTTTTTCTATTCTATCTTGCGGCCATGCTTCAATTGATTGATTATTAAATGATGGATAACAAACTACACCGTTATATCCAAGATTAGATAAATATGATCTAAAACTTGCAGGCACTGACACCCTTCCTTTTTTGTCTAATTTGTTTTCGTAGGTAGATAAAAACATAAACCATAAATTCCTTTATTCCCACATATATGGGAATATTTGGGATAATATGGGTTTTTAAGTTCAGAGTCAACACATACTATTCATGATTTAATTAAAGATTATTGACCACTAAAAGTGAATCAAAACGTGAACATTCTAAAAGACTATTTAAAAAAAAAGACTTGCCAGATAAGCTATAAGCCGGGTTCTGTCATTTAAACCTATCATTTGTCTAGGCTTAAGATCACTCTTAAGCTCAAGCAACTAACCCTGATGACTAGCCAAGGATGGCTTTTAGTTTTTAAACAATGTCATCTCTACTTAGTCTTGCTCTCAGTGGGGTTTTCCAGCGTTCATTGTTACCAATGGAACCGGTGTGCTCTTACCACACCTTTTCACCCTTGCCATGTTATGGCGGTTTATTTTCTGTGGCACTGTCCCTAGGGTTGCCCCTGCCAGGTGTTACCTGGCACTGTATCCTTGTAGAGCCCGGACTTTCCTCTTTAAAATATTTAAAGCGATAAGTCACTTATCTGGCTATTACAATCTACAATTTAATTATCAAATTTCAAGCTGAATTTTTATTTATTTAAAAGACTTTTGCTAATTTGATAACATTCCATATCTATTTTTCCATTAAT
>CABWYI010000004.1 GCA_902509725.1 uncultured Pelagibacteraceae bacterium
TATAACGACTTTATCAGTACTGTAGAATTTGCTTATATGTTAAATGGAGCGGAGTCATTCCCTCACACAGATGGCATGAAAAAAATTATTAGTTTAATGTTATATTTTCCTGAAAAAAATTTCTCTTATGATATTAAAAAAAATTTAGGGACTTCTTTTTTTAAATCTAATGAGTTTGGTCTTCGACCAAATGATATTATAGGTAAAGCATCCACCCTTGAAGAATCTAAAAAATTTAAAGAAAGAAATAAAATTGAAACAACTTTCCCATTTGAAAAAAAAACTTTGTTCGGTTTTATTAAAAGCCACAATTCATGGCATTCTGTCGAGAAAGTTCAAATTCCTAATGATACGATAAGAAAAAACATAAATATAAATATTCTTTTAATTTAATAAATGAAATACTGGTTAATGAAATCCGAGCCTGATGTTTGGAGTATTGAGCAGCAAAAAAAAGCTGGCTCAAAAGGAGCTGCGTGGGATGGTGTAAGAAATTACCAAGCAGCAAACAATTTGAGAGGCATGAAAAGGGGGGACCAATGTTTTTTTTACCATTCCAATATCGGTAAAGAAATTGTGGGTATTGTTGAGGTAATTAAAGAACATTACCCAGACAAAACAGACCAATCTGGTCGCTTTGTGGCTGTAACTGTTAGATTTTTAAAAAAATTTAATAAGACAATAACACTTGAAGAGATTAAAAAAAACAAGGAATTAAGCCACTTATATCTTATTAAGCAAAGCAGATTATCAGTGATGCCAATTGACTCTAAAAGCTGGAAAATCTTAAATAAGATGGGTAAAGTTTAATAAATAAATTATATGCCAAAAAAAAGAAAAAAATCTAAAACTAAAAAAAAATCCTCAAAAAAAAAGAAGGTTAAAAAAAGAAAAGCTCCAAATAAAAAGAGGACTAAAACAAGAAAAAAAATTTTTAAAAAAAGGAAATCAAATAAAAATAATGACTCTACATCACAAGAGTTGATAATAAAGACAAGGCAGGAATGGGTAAAAGCCAGCTTAGCAAATAAAGCTCAATATCAAAATAAATATAACGAGTCTATAAAGAATAATAATGCATTTTGGAAAAAAGAAGGAAAAAGAATTACATGGATCAAGCCATATAAAAAGATCAAAGATGTTAAATACAGCCGAAATGAAGTTAAAATCAAATGGTATGAAGATGGCACATTAAACGCATCTGCAAATTGTATAGATAGACATTTAAAAGATAAAAAAGATAAAACAGCTATTATTTGGGTTGGTGACGATCCTAAAGACTCTCAAAAAATTTCATATAAACAACTTCATCAAAAAGTTTCGAAAGCTGCTAATGGATTAAAAAAACTTGGAATTCAAAAAGGAGACAGGGTTACAATTTACCTTACAATGATACCAGAGCTTGCTATTCTAATGCTCGCCTGTGCAAGAATTGGTGCAATTCACTCAATAATTTTTGGCGGATTTTCAGCAGAGTCTATTTCTGGACGAGTCAATGATTGTAAATCAGAATACATAATTACAGCAGATGAAGGTGTGCGTGGAGGAAAAATAATACCTCTAAAAGCAACAACCGATGAGGCTTTATCAAACTGTCCCGACGTAAAAAAATGTATAGTTGTTAAAAGAACCGGAAATTATGTGTTTTGGAATAGCGATAGAGACGTTTGGTATCATGACTTAATAAAAGATGTATCTAACAATTGTGATCCTGAAGAAATGAATGCTGAAGATCCATTGTTTATTCTTTATACATCTGGATCTACTGGTAAACCAAAGGGAGTACTTCATACAACGGGAGGCTATATGGTTTATGCATCAATGACTCATCAATATATTTTTAATTATAAACCAAAAGATATTTATTGGTGTACCGCCGATATAGGATGGGTAACAGGCCATAGTTACATAATTTATGGACCTCTTTCCAACGGTGCCACAACCATTATGTTTGAGGGTGTTCCTAATTATCCTGATAGTTCAAGGTGGTGGCAGATTGTGGATAAATTTAAAGTAAATACATTTTACACAGCTCCTACAGCTATAAGAGCATTAATGAGAGAAGGGGTTGATCCAGTCAACAAAACTTCTAGAAAATCTTTAAAATTATTAGGAACAGTTGGAGAACCGATTAATCCAGAAGCTTGGATGTGGTACTACAAAACAATTGGTAATTCAAAGTGCCCTATAGTTGATACTTGGTGGCAAACAGAAACTGGTGGTATTTTAATTGCGCCACAAACTGGAGCGATTCCCCTAAAGCCAGGTTCTGCAACTAAACCATTTTATGGAATTAAGCCTGCATTAGTAGACAAAGATGGTAAGGAAATTAAAGGAGCAGGGGAAGGAAGGCTTTGTATTTCACAGTCTTGGCCTGGTCAAATGAGAACAGTTTATGGAGATCATCAAAGATTTATTGACACTTACTTTTCTCAATTCGATGGTAAATATTTTACTGGCGATGGATGTAGAAGAGATAAAGATGGTTATTATTGGATAACTGGAAGAGTCGACGATGTAATTATAGTTTCTGGTCATAATCTAGGAACTGCAGAAATTGAAAGTGCGTTTGTTGCACATCCTAAAGTCGCTGAAGCAGCAGTTGTAGGTTACCCTCACGATATAAAAGGAAATGGATTATATTGTTATGTAACCTTAAATGCAGGTGAGTCCGAAACTGGTGATCTTGAAAGAGATTTAAAACTGTGGGTAAGAAAACAAATTGGTCCCCTTGCAACACCAGACTTTATTCATTTTACTCCCGGATTACCAAAAACAAGATCAGGAAAAATTATGAGAAGAATTTTAAGAAAAATCGCTGCTAATGAACATGGTCAATTAGGTGACACCACGACCCTTGCAGACCCAAGTGTTGTGGATAGCTTAGTTGAAAACAGAAAAAATATTTAAAATTTAACTCTTTCCTCAAATTCCTTTTTAACAATATCCCATTTTAAAATAACCGAATTTAAAACAATTTTTCTATCTAGCTCTTTTAATTCTTCAGCTATAGGAGCCCACTTATATAAGGATAAAGCACTTGGATTAAATGGAAGATCACTATAATAAGTTTCCCAGCTAACATCTTCGAATCTTATATTAAAATTCTTTTTTGACTCTTCTACGATATCTAACGGCATTTTATTTGAAATTTCATCGTCCAAAATCTTAAAAAAAATTTCTTTTGCATTTTCAACATTTTGATATTTAAAATTATCCTTTAAATAAGAAAATGTAAAAAAAGTTAAATCCTGCAAGGCGACAGCATAAATATTCCATTTTGCTAAATTTACAGAAGACATGAATTCATCATTCTCAAAATGAAGAACATATCTTGTACCCATTCTAGTTTTTAAATATCCGTATAAAGTAACCTGAGTAACCCACGCAGATTTTGATTGAATAAAACTTTCAAGATCATCTAAATTAATAATTTTTCTTTTAGGTACAAAAGCTCTAAATAAGGAAAAAATATATATTTTAAAATCACTCCAAGTCAGATCTTTCCAGGTTAATTTATATTTTGCCATAAATTCTAAGTTTTTTTACATTATACCCTAAAAAAACAGGCAATATGAGCAATTTTAACACTTTAAATATGTTTCATAATGGTTATGGTTTTTGCCAGTTATAACTAAAAAAGAGAGAGGTATAAATGTCAAAACAAGAACAACACTGGGAAAAAACCAGGGGTTTGCTATTTATGACTTTAGCAATCTGGTTTGTATTCTCAATTGGCATCTTTCTTTTTGGAGCTGAAATGAACAGTACAACGGGACCATTTGGTTATCCGTTAACTTACTGGTTCACTTGTCAGGGTTCTCTTGGAATTTTCGTAATCCTTATTTTTTGGTTCGCGAATAGACAAGAAAAAATTGATGAAGAATTTGGCTTTTCAGAAAGAGGAGATGACTAATGAAAGGTAATTTTATAGATAATTTGCCTAAAGTTTATGGAATCTACACAGGTGGTTTTTTAGCTTTCATAATCATTATGGCAATTGGCGAACAGATGGGTATGACATCTAAAGCAATCGGAATATGTTTCGTTGCTTTTACTGTTGCCATCTACGCAATAATTGGTTGGCTATCACGTACAGCTCAAGCAGATGCTTATTACGTAGCTGGAAGACAAGTACCTACCGTATTCAACGGAATGGCGACTGCGGCAGACTGGATGTCTGGCGCTTCATTCGTTGCAATGGCTGGTGGTATTTACTTCAAAGGTTATGGATATATGGCACTACTTGTAGGTTGGACTGGTGGTTATGTGTTAGTTGCAACTTTATTAGCACCTTACCTGAGAAAATTTGGCTGTTATACAGTTCCAGATTTTATTGGTACAAGATATGGTGGTAATTTAACTAGGTTTCTTGCAGTAGTAGTTTTAACTGTTGCTTCATTTACCTATGTAACTGCACAAATTAACGCTACAGGTACTATTGCTTCTGTTGCTTTAGATATCCCATTCCAATACGCAGTATATGTTGGGCTAGTAAGTATTTTACTTTGTTCAATGTTAGGTGGTATGAGGGGGGTAACTTGGACACAGGTTGCGCAATATATCGTACTAATTATAGCTTACTTACTTCCAGTATTCTGGATCAGTAACAAAATAGGTGCGGGTTTCTTCCCTCACTTTATGTTAGCTGATGAGGTGGCTAGAATTGGTGAATTAGAACAACAGTTTGGCTTTGTTAAAAACTCAGCTGCTGATCTTGCGAATGTACCTAAAGGTTTAGCTGGAATAACAAAAGCTCACTCAGCGGTAAATGCTTCACCGTGGGCATTTATTTCATTAGCACTAGCAATGATGATGGGAACAGCATCTTTGCCTCACGTGATGATGAGATATTTCACTACTCCAAGTGTAAAAGCAGCTAGAAAATCAGTAGGATGGTCTTTATTCTTTATCTTCCTACTTTATTCTTCTGCTCCAATGTTAGCGACACTATCTAAATTGTCATTGATGGATCCTTCATTACCTACAGGTATTATTGGTAAATCAATTGCAGAAGTTCAATCGATAGATTGGTATCAAAACTGGAACGCAGCAAACTTAATGTTTGTAAGCGACTTTAACGGAAATGGAACTCTAGAATTAAATGAGTTTTTCATGGGTGGTAAAGCCGTTGTGTTAGCAACTCCAGAAATAGCTGGATTACCTTACGTAATCTCAGGTCTAGTTGCTGCTGGAGGTATGGCTGCTGCCATGTCAACAGCTGATGGTTTGATCTTAGCAATTGCAAATGCAATCTCTCACGATGTTTACTATAAAATCATCGACCCAAAAGCAGAGACTGCAAAACGACTAGTTGTTGCAAGGGTATTACTTGTAGTAATTGGTTTTGCTGGAGCAACTATTGCGGCAATGGAAATCCAAGGTATCTTAGGTTCAGTAATCTGGGCTTTTGACTTTGCGATGTCTGGATTGTTCTTCCCACTTGTACTAGGCGTATGGTGGAAGAGAGCTAACAGAGAGGGTGCTATAGCTGGTATGGCTTTAGGTCTACTTTCTGGTATGGGTTACCTAATTTGGGTACGAAATGGCGGAAGTGGATTCTTAGGTATTACACAGTTAACATTCGGTATCTTCGGATCTGCTGTTAGTTTAGTATCTATGGTTGTTGTAAGTTTAATTACTTCAGAACCAAATGCTGCTACTCAAAAGATGGTTGACGAAGTTAGAATACCTTCTGGTAGATCTATCATCGGCAAACAATAAAAAATATTATTTAGGGGGCGATTAATTTCGCCCCTTTTAATTTCTTCCTTTTTCAATTATGAATTAATAAATGTCAGCAAACTTTCATCCTTTAGTTTATATAATTGATTATATTCTTGGTGTAATAATGTGGACATTAATTGGAAGAGTGGCAATGAACATATTTCAAAAAGAAGACTCACAATTTTTCTTTATGAAAGTATTTGTTAAATTTACAAATCCTTTGATAATTTTATTTAAGCCAATAACTCCATCTTTTATAATTGGCCCCTTGGTGCCTTTGTACGTAGCTTGGTTTTTTTTTATGATAAGATTTTACTTAATGCCATTAATTTTGGGTTATTCTGTTATGGGAATGTTATCATTTCCTCTAGAAAGTGAAATTTCGAGACAAATTTATCAATTTTTTAATTCAATTAAATTTTAAAAATTGATACTACTGAAAACAGTTATCAATGAAAAAAATACAAATATCACCTTCAATTTTATCAGCTGACTTTAGTCAATTAGGAAATGAAATAAAAAAATTAGAAGATGCGGGTGCAGATATGATACATGTTGATGTAATGGACGGTCATTTTGTTCCAAATCTAACTATTGGCCCACCAGTTATAAAAGATTTAAAAAAAAATTCTAAAATACTATTTGATGTTCACCTAATGATTTCACCAGTTCATAAATATATTGAAGCATATTCAGATGCTGGTGCTGATATAATTACAATTCATCCGGAGGCTACTGATAATCTAAGTTCATCTATTTCTAAAATTAAAGAATTAAATAAAAAGGTTGGTGTATCATTAAACCCAAAAACAGAGGTAAGTGTTATAGATAAACATTTGGATAAAATTGATTTAGTACTAATTATGAGTGTTAATCCAGGATTTGGAGGACAAAAATTTATGCCAGAAGTTTTATCAAAAATTAAAGAATTAAAAGAAATTCAAAATAAGAGAGGAATTGATTTTGATATAGAAATTGATGGAGGAATAGATTTTGAAAATTCAAAAAAAGCAATAGAAGCTGGTGCGAATATATTAGTATCTGGTACTACAATTTTTAAAAGTAATAATGGAGATATAAAAAGAAATATTGAGTTATTAAAATCAAAATAATTTTCATGATTTATATAAATCATTTTTTTTTAAGTATCTTTGATCATTTAAGAAAAATCTATATAAATTCTAATTTTTACGACAAAAAAATCTCTAAAATATACAATAGTGAATTTCTATATAAACCAAGTCCTTATTTATTATCATCTTTAATAAATTATCAGAAAAAAAAGTCTATGATTGATGACATCTTAATTGATGAAATTTGGAACAATAATAATTTAAATTTAAAAAACTATAAAAGTTTAAATAATTTTTATTGGCTTTTTAGTTTAGATTTAAAATCTTCAAAAGAAATCACTCAGTCTGTTATTCTAAGCTGGATAAAAAAAAATTCTAAATTTAGTGATAAAACTTGGAATTTTGACATTACTGCAAAAAGAATTATTGCTTGGTTATCCTGTCACAACTTAACATACGATGAGAGTAATGAAAATTACAGAGATACTTTCAATAAAATGATTATGAAACAAACAAATCATTTAATAAATGAGATCAAAAGATCTGAACTTCTTGATGATAAATTAATTGGTTGTGCATCAATAATATTGGTTGGTCTTTGTTACCAAAATGATAAAAAATATTTGTCTTTTGGTACAAGTATTTTAAAAAAAATTTCAAAATCCACATTGGATAATAATGGCTTCACTAAATCAAGAAGTATAAAACAATCAGTTTTTTTTCTTAAGTATTTCGTCTTAATTAGAGAGTGGTTCAAAGAGTCTAGAGTAAATATTCCTGAACACATAGATGAAACAATTTTTTATCTAGGTCAAAGTTATGCATTCGCATGGCAAAATTTAGGGTATGATTTTCTGTTTAATGGAAATAATTTATCAAATAATAAGGCTTTTGACATTTACTTAGAAAGATTAGGATATAAGTTCAAAAATGAAAATCATGATTTTGGTGGTTATATAATTCTTAAAAATAAAAAAATATGTTTAACAATGGATGTCGGTTCTACCCCCAACTTTAACCATTCAAAATATTATCAATCAGGTGCGTTATCTTTTGAAATCATATCCAATGGACAGAAATTAATAAGTAATTGTGGATACTATAAAGAGACTAATCTTAAACTTAATAAATTGTCAAAATCGTCTGCAGCTCAAAATACTCTTATAATTGATGATAATTCTTCATGCAAATTCACTAAGATAAATAATTTATGGTTAGTCAAAAAAGGTTTAAAAGTTTCAAAAAAAAACACAATTTATGAAAAAGATTATTGGAAAATAAATGCTTCTCATGATGGGTATTTAAATAAATACAACTCAATACATGAGAGAGAAATCGAATTTTTTCCAAATCAAATGAAATTTTTAGGTCAGGATAAAATTATAAAAAAAAAAATAAATCATAATTATAAATTTGATATCCGTTTTCATTTTGAACCAAATGTAAAATTAATGAAAACTCAAGATAATAAAGCGATATTAATTGAATTAAATAATGAAGGTTGGAAGTTTACATGTGATAATTATAATATTAATATTGATAAAGGTTTATTTTTCGGTAAAAAAAATTCTTATACTGAGAATCATAATATATCGATATCTGGTATTTCAAATAATAAAATTGAAAATATTAGATGGGTAATAGCGAAAATATGAAAAAAAAAATTAAGTCTGCATTAATATCTGTTTCTAATAAAGCTCATTTAAAATCTCTTTTACAAGTACTAAAAAAATATAATATTAAATTAATTAGTTCAGGCGGAACATTTAAGTCAATTCAAAAACTTGGTTATAAATGCATGGAGGTTTCCAAGTTTACTGGTTCAAAAGAGATTCTTGATGGCAGAGTTAAGACACTTCATCCAAAAATTCATGCTGGGATTTTGAATAAGAGATCATCTGTATCACATAAAAAAGATTTAAAAAAAAATAATTATGAAAATATTGATTTAGTTATTGTTAATTTTTATCCTTTTGAAAAAACTCTGGCATTAACTAGAAATCATAAAAGAATAGTTGAGAATATCGATATTGGTGGACCTGCAATGGTTAGAGCTGCTGCTAAAAATTATGAAGATGTAACGGTAATAACCTCTACTGAACAATACTCAAATCTCATTGAAGAATTAAAAAGAAATAAAGGGTCTGTCTCACTAAATTTTAGAAAAGAAATGTCTCAACTAGCTTTTAACGAAACAGCTTATTATGATGCTGTTATATCAAACTACTTTGATAAGAATTTGAATATTCTTTTTCCTAAAAAAAAAGTTTTTTATGGAAATATGATAGAAAAATTAAGATATGGTGAAAATCCACACCAATATAGCGCGATCTATTCAAAAAAGAAGAATTTGAATATTAAAAAAATTCATGGAAAACAATTAAGCTATAACAATTACAACGATATATATTCTGCTTTATCAATATCAAAAACTCTTCCAAATAATACTGGAACAGTAATAATTAAACATGCAAACCCATCAGGTATTTCAATACTTAAAAATAAATTAGATAGTTTTAAATCTGCTTTCAAATGTGACCCAGTTAGTGCCTTTGGTGGAATAGTAGCGTTTAATTTTAAGGTAAAAAAAAAATTAGCTAATGAATTAAATAAAATTTTTTTGGAAGTTATAATAGCAAATGGATTTGATAGTGATGCTTTAAAAATATTAAAGCTTAAAAAAAATTTAAGAATAATTGACGCAACTAACGTAACTATAAATGAAATGCTTAAGTTTAATTCAGTAGATGACAGTATACTTGTTCAAACAGAGGATAAAAAAATAATTACTAAAAAAGATTTAAAAATTGTTTCAAAAAGAAAACCAAGCAATTCTCAACTAAATAATTTAGTGTTTGCTTTTAATATATGTAAACACGTAAAATCAAATGCAATAGTTCTGGCAAGCAATTTATCAACAGTAGGAATAGGATCTGGCCAGCCAAGTCGGTTAGATAGTTGCGAAATAGCTATTAAAAAAATGAAAAAAATTGTTGAAACAAAGAAAGACATTGTTGCTGCATCTGATGCATTTTTCCCTTTTGTCGATGGAATAGAAAGACTTATACAATGTGGAGTCACTGCAGTTATACAACCAGCTGGTTCAATAAGGGATAAAGAAATAATAAAATTTGCTGATGAAACTAATACTATATTGATTTTCTCACAAACAAGACATTTTAAACATTAGATGCTTCGTCAATTTTAGCTGCTAGTATAAAATCATTTTCTGACAATCCTTCAATAGCGTGAGTTGATATCCTGATTTTTGTATACCCCCATCCAAAAGATATATCAGGATGATGACCCTGTTCCTCAGATATATTGCCAATTAAATTAACAAAATTTTGACTTTCTATAAAATTTTTAAATAAAAAATTTTTCTCAATTAAAAAATTGTTTTTTTCATCTTTTATAATATCCCAGCCATCAACTTTTTTTTGATATTTGTGAATTTCGCTTATATCAAAAGGAATGACTCCACCTTCACAGGGTTTGCATTTTTTTTCTGATAATTTAGTCATCTTTTTTAAATAATTCTAATTGTTTGGATGAATTTTTAATTAAATAAAAATTACCAATTGTTTTATGTCTTTTTGTTAATTGATTAATTTTATTTATTATTTCATCAACTTCAATTACATTTTTGTTAGTATCATAAATTTTATAATTAAAATTTGTTAAAAAATTATTCAAATAATCTAGATTATCTTTTTTATCAAAAATGAATTTAGAAAATTCAATGATAATTATTGGTGAAAATTTTTTAATTGTTTCTAATCCACCTTGAATTGCATTCATTTCATTTCCTTCTATGTCAAGCTTAACGAATAATGAATATTCTTTCAAATCATAATTTTTAGCTAAAGTATCTATTGTGCAAGTTTTGATTTCTCTCAATGTACTGGATTTAAAATCACTATGACTAATCGAGCTCTCCCAATCATTTTCACTTTCATTAAAAGGTACCTTGACGTCGTTTTTATTCGAAACAGCATTATTAAAAAAAGTAATATTATTTAGATCATTTAATTTTTTATTTTTTAAAAATTCATCAGAAGTTTTTTTAGATGCTTCGATTGAAATAACATGATTTCTTTCAGATAATGAAGCCACATATAATGAATAAAAACCATAATTACATCCACAATCAATCAAAAATATTTTTTTATTTTTTGAAAATCTAGAAATTGTATTCATTTCATGATAATCACCAAACTCACATTTTTTTAATAAAAAATACGATGTATTATTTTTTTTTATACTTCCATGAACTCTAAAATTATAAATCTTAATTATGATATCATTATCTAAAAAAACTCTTACAATTCTAAAAAGGAAATAATAAAATAAATTTTTTTTGTAATATCTTATATCTTTTCCATTCAGAAATTTTTGAAAAGCATCAGTTATTTTATTTGATTTTATCACGTTTTTTTTTGGAGCGGGCAAAGGGGGTCGAACCCTCGACCTTCTCGTTGGCAACGAGACGCTCTACCACTGAGCTATGCCCGCACATCTGACAATATAGATAGTCGTTTTTTTTAATTCAAGCAATATTAATTATGTTATTATTAATATAAAAATGAAAAAAGAAGATTTACCAAAAGAGTTATCTGTGTTCCCATTGGGAAATTTTATTATTTTTCCTAAAACAAGTGTTCCTTTGAATATTTTTGAACCAAGATACTTAGATATGATTAATGACAGCATGAAAGCAAACAGACTGATTGGAATGGTTCAGCCTAAAGAATTCAAAGACAAAAATAACCAAATTCCAGATTTATATGACATTGGATGTCTTGGCAAAATTATAAACTTTAAAGAGACTGAAGATAAAAGATTTCTGATTGAATTAAAAGGTATAATCCGATTTGAAATTGTAAATGAATTAAAATCAAATAAAAAATATCGAGAATGCGAAGTCAATTTTGAAAATTATTATGATGATCTAAACGAAAAAAAAGAAAATATAAAATTTTCAGATTTAGAATTGATTTTTAAGGATTTAAAATCTCTTTTTGAAAAAAGAGGCTTTGTAATTAATTGGAAAGCTCTTGAAAAGCAAAGTTTAGACGAAACTATAAATGCATTAGCTATGGCTTCACCATTTACTCTTGAGGAAAAACAAGTTTTATTAGAATCAAAAAACTTGGAAACAAGAAAAAGAAAAATTTCAGAAATATTAACTACATACAATTACGATCAATTTAATAATAATACTATTCAATAATTATATTATCATTCCGCTATCTGCAAATTTCTTAAAAATATTGTTTGTAAATTTATTTTGTCCAACTAACTTTATTGACTTACTAAAGATATTATTATTCAGTTTATTTTCGATATTAAAAATCTCATAAATGAAATCAATACCATTTAAAAAAAGATAGTTTTTATGTTTAGCATTTTTTTCAAAATCACGACATAATGACTTATCAATTTCTAGTCCATTTTTTATTCTTTTGGTAATAAGTCTTGTCAGTTCCTTAATGTCTCTCAAAGACATATTAAAACCTTGTCCAGCAAGTGGATGCAATTTGTGTAATAAATCACCAAACGCTAAAATATTATTATGATAATAGGTTCTTAAATTCGAAGCGCTTAATTGAAAGGAAAAAGTTTCAGAAAAATTTTTAATTTCATATTTATAGTTATATTTTTGAATTATTTTTTTAAAATCTATATTTTTAGAACCAACAGCAGAATAAACAACAGAAGTTTCACTATTAGAAATTGGTAAAAAAGCTATAGGGCCTTTTTTCGTAAAAATTTGAGAGGCAACAGAATTATTCAACAATTTTTTATGCTTAAGAACTGTTGTGTGCGCAAAACTTTTATAATCTTTTTTAAATTTATTAAAAAAATATTTTTTTGTTATTTGATTATTAGAATCACAATTTATAATTAATTTATAATTTGAATTATTTAAATCTTTATGAAAAAATTTATTTTTTAATTTAAAGAATTTACTTTTTTTTAGATTAGATAACAAATATTTGAATAATTCAAAATTTTTAACTATTGAAAATAGTCTTTCCTTATTATTTTCAAAATCTAATATTTTTTCATTATTAAGATTTTCACTATAAATTTCAATCTTGTTTATATCCCATAAAAATTTTTCTATATTCAATATGGATGAATTAAAAAAATCTATATTGCTTTTAGATATTCCTAAAGTACGTGTTTTATTTTGATTTTTAATTTTTTTATTTGAAAAAACATCAACATAAATACCCGAATTAGTTAGTGCTTTCGCTAATGATAAGCTAGATAATCCATTGCCTAAAATACAAACTTTCATATTAAATTTTAATTTTAACAATAAAAATTAGATGATACAAAGTGGTAAATTTGATTCATCAAAAATGGATATAAAAAAACTAGCAAATTCAGTATTAATTTTTACAATTAATAGATTAATTGAAATTTCAGGTATCATTATTTCTTTTATAGGTTTTTTACTTTTAATTGCGCTACTTACTTATTCCCCTTCTGATCCAAACTTTATATTTCCAGAAAATACAGAAATTAATAATTTTCTTAGATTTCAAGGAAGCTATGTATCAGATTTATTCTTACAATCTGTTGGCATGATTGCTTATTTAATTCCAGTCACTTACATATTTACTGGGATTAATATTTTTAGAAGAAAAGAACTTCTTATTTTGTTAGAAAATACTTTTTTTATAATTTGCTACTGTTTAATTGGTTCTTTATTTTGTAATATTTTTTACAAAAATTCATTTTTACTGCCAATTAATGGAAATGGAGGCTTTGTTGGAGATTATATTACTGGATTTTTATTTGCAAATTTAGATAAAAAATATGAAAGCCCTATTTATTATTTTTTAATATTGTCTATATCTTTACTTTTTTTAAGAAGCATAAATTTTAATCCTAAAAATTTTTATTTATTTCTTAAAAAATTTATAAATTTTATATTTAGTAAAAGATCAAAAAATTATACAAATAAAAATGAAATAATAAACGAAATTATTCCTCAAGATGAAATTAAAAATTTAATTCAAGAAGATTTACCATTTATAAAAACTGAAACAAATCAATCAAATAAGGCAAAATTTGAATTACCTTCAACTGATTTATTAATCTCACCTTCGAAAAATGAACGTGAAAAATTAAATAAGATTGAAAATAATGATCCACAGTTTCTTGAAAAAATTCTTTTAGACTTTGGTGTAAATGGACAAATTAAAAAAAGTCAGTCATGGTCCTGTAGTAACTTTGAATGAATTTGAGCCTGCTGCTGGCGTCAAAGTTTCTAAAATAATAAATTTGTCTGACGATATTGCTAGAAATACAAGCTCTGAGTCAACTAGAATTTCTATCATTCCAGGTAGTAACACTGTTGGTATAGAATTACCAAACACAAATAGGGAAAATGTTTATCTTGGTGAAATTCTCAGCAACTCTAATTTCAAAAAAAAAGATATTAAATTACCTATAGCACTTGGAAAAAATATTTCTGGAACCCCAATTGTTGGTGATTTAGCTTCAATGCCTCATTTATTAATAGCAGGAACCACTGGTTCAGGAAAATCAGTTTGTATTAATACAATAATTTTATCTCTACTTTATAGACACACTCCTGATAAATGTAAATTTATTTTAATTGATCCAAAAATGTTAGAGCTTTCCACTTATGAAGGCGTTCCGCATTTATTATGTCCTGTAATTACAGAAGCAAAAAAAGCTGCCTCTGTCTTGGGATGGGTAGTGAAAGAAATGGAAAGTAGATACAGACTTATGACGAAAGAAGGTGTTAGAAATATTGATGGCTATAACTTAAAACACAAACTTCCAATGCCTTACATTGTAGTTGTAGTAGATGAGATGTCAGACCTAATGTTAGTAGCAGGAAAAGAGATTGAAAATTATATTCAGAAACTGTCTCAAATGGCTCGTGCTGCTGGAATACATATAATAATGGCAACGCAGAGACCAAGTGTTGACGTAATAACCGGAACAATAAAAGCTAATTTCCCAACTCGAATTTCTTTCCAAGTATCTTCAAAGATAGATAGCAGGACTATATTGGGCGAACAAGGTGCTGAACAGTTATTAGGCAAAGGTGACATGCTTTATATGTCATCAGCTAATAGAATTACAAGAATTCATGCACCTTTTGTATCAGATACTGAGATTGAAAAGATTAATAATTTTTTAAGATCCCAGGCAGAACCAGATTACGTAGATGAAATTTTAAATTTTGCAGACGAAAAAGAAATTAATGAAAGTTTAAAAAATAATGAAGATAAAGATGAACTTTACCAAACTGCAATTGAAATTATAAAATCTGAAGGAAAAGCATCAACATCCTTTTTACAGAGAAAACTTCAAATAGGCTATAATCGAGCTGCTAGAATAATTGATATGATGGAAGCGGATGGGGTAGTAAGTAAAGCTAATCATGTTGGTAAAAGAGAAGTTCTTTAATGAAAAAATATTACTTTATTTTTTTTTTTATATTCCTGAATAGTGAAACAAATGCATCAATAAAAAAAAATATCATTCATAATTTACAAAATTTAGATAATATCTCATTTAATTTTGAACAAAATATCAATGGAAAAATAGAAATTGGTAATTGCTCAATCAAATATCCAAAAAAAATATTTTGTAAATACAAACTTCAAAATCAAAAAATTTTAGTTTCAAATGGAAAAAGTGTTGTTATTAAAACAAATAGCAGTTATTACCGTTATCCTATTGAAAAAACACCACTTAATTACATTCTTGATAAGGATTTTTTAATAAAAAAAATAAACAATATTAATGAAAGAATTATTGACGAAAAATTTGTAAATTATAAATTTTTTGAAAATGAAAATGAAATAAATATCTTTTTTGACAAGAATAAATTTAATTTAGTGGGATGGCAAACCATAGATATTTATCAAAATCTAAGTATTACTTTTTTATCTTCAATCAAAAGAAATACGAATATCAAAAATAGTTTATTCAAATTACCACAGCAAAATTAGATTAATATAGTTTCTTTTTTAAAAATTTTCATACCTCTTGATAAATAATTCTTTAATGCATTTTCATGATCCAGGGAACAAGTATGAACCCATACTCTCTTAGAGTTTTTAGAAAATGAATTTTTAATTGCTGAACTTAACAAACAAGAGCCAAGTTTGTAATTTTGATATTCTTCTAATAAGCCAAGATATGCTATCTCAGTTTCTTTTTTTTCAAAATGAAAAATTAATTCGTAATAGCCCAAATAATCATTATTTTTTTTTAAAATGTAAGTTTGAACAGACTCATTTAAAGTATATTCTATCCATTTTTTTTCTGACCATTCCAACCTGTCCTTCCAATTATGATTCTTCCCAATGTTCTTATAAAAAAATTTGTTAATTTGAAAATCTGGAGGATCTACGATGCTTATATTATATAATTCTGATGTAAATTTGTCTTCTTTTAGATCTTTTATAGAATTAATCTCTAAATAATTTCTCTCTATTTTTTTATTCACAAAACCATTTTTCCCACATTTTCTCCACCAAATAAATGAAAATGTAGATGTGGTACTTCCTGGCCGCCGTCTTTACCTATATTAGAAAGTGCTCTATAACCCCCTCCATTATTGACGGAAATCTTAAGTTTAGTCGCTACTAAATTAATTCCTTTTAATAAACCAACCATCTCATTTTGAGAAGCATTCAAAATAAAATCATCTAAATCAATATATTTTCCTTTAGGAATTACCAAAGCATGTATCTTCTTTTGTGGATTTATATCATAAAATGAAAGCACGTATTCATCTTCATAGATTTTCTTACAAGGAATTTCTCCTCTTAAAATTTTAGCAAAAATATTTTGTTCGTCATAAGACATCTTTAAATTTTTGATAAAACTGATTTTACTGTGTCGCCCATTACTGAAGGATTTTTTGAAATGGTTACTCCACATTGCTCTAAAATTTCAACTTTTTCAATTGCACTCTCACCGTATGCTGAAACAATAGCTCCCGCATGTCCCATAACCCTTCCTTTTGGAGCAGTTAAGCCCGCAATATATCCAATTACTGGTTTTTTCATGTTTTCTTTAGCGAATTCTCCTGCAGCAACCTCCTGAGGACCACCTATCTCTCCAATCATAAGAATTGCGTCTGTTTCTTCATCTGTTTCAAACTTTTCGATAATATCCCTAAACGAACTCCCATTTATTGGATCCCCTCCAATTCCAACACTTGTGGAAACGCCTATTCCCAAATTTTTTAATTGTTGAGCGGCCTCATACCCTAAAGTACCTGACCTGCTTATTATTCCAACTCTACCTTCTTTGTATATATGCCCAGGCATAATACCCAACATGGATTTACCTGGACTAATTATACCTGCACAATTAGGGCCTACTAAGGTCATTTTATCGGTCCTAGAATATCTTCTCATATATCTTTTAATCCTAATCATGTCATGTGAAGGAATTCCATCAACTATAGCAACACAAGTTTTTATTCCAGCATCAGCTGCTTCCATAGCTGAGTCTGCTGCAAAAGTTGGTGGTACAAATAATATCGATGCTGCAGCACCAGTATTCTTCACTGCATCTTTAACCGTATTAAAAACTGGCTTTCCTAGATGTTTTTGTCCACCTTTTCCAGGAGTTACTCCACCAACAATGTTAGATCCATATTTTATCATTTCTTCAGCATGAAATGTTCCCATTTTTCCAGTAAATCCTTGAATAATAATTTTTGTTTTTTTATCAATTATAACGGCCATATGATTTATCCTAATGCTTTAACTGCCTTATTCGCAGCATCTTCTAGTGTATTAGCTTCAATATAATTTATTTTACTTTTTTTAAGTATTTCATTCCCTTTTTCAACATTGGTGCCTGCTAATCTAATGATGAGTGGGACTTTAATTTCAATTTTATCTAAAGCTTGAACTATTCCTTCAGCTACCCAATCACATCTGTTGATGCCTGCAAAAATATTTACAAGAATAACTTTTACTTTTTCATCCATTGTAATTAACCTGAATGCTTTTACAATTTTATCTGGTGTAGCTCCTCCTCCAACATCTAAAAAATTTGCTGGCTCTCCACCAGCTAATTTTATCATATCCATTGAAGCCATTGCCAGACCAGCACCATTAATAATATTTCCGATATTACCGTTTAAGCTTACATAATTTAATCCTCTGTCCGATGCAAAAACCTCTTTCTCATCTTCTTGGGTTTTATCTCTCAACTCTGAAACTTTATTTCTCCTAAACATCGCATTATTATCGAAGCTCATTTTACAATCTAAAGCTAAAATTTGTTTTTGCTTTGAAATAACTAGTGGATTTACCTCAACCATAGTTGCATCCAATTCACTAAAAGCTTTTGCGCATCCAATTATAGTATCAGATACCCTTGATATTAAATCGGTATCTATTCCTAAACCAAAGGCCAATTCTCTCGCCTGGAAATTTTGTATTCCAACCGCAACTTCAATTTTTGATCTTATAATAGACTCTGGTTTTTCTTTTGCTATTTCCTCAACGCTCATTCCACCTTCTGTTGAGGCAACTACCATTATACTTTCAGAACTTCTATCAAAAACAAGACCTAAATATAACTCCTTTTCAATATCTGTTGCCTCTTCAATATAAATCCTATTAACAATCTTTCCATCTGGTCCAGTTTGATTAGTTACTAATTTTTTTCCCAAAAGCTTGTCTGTTGCCTGAGCTACCTCAAGAGGTGAATTACAGACTATTATACCTCCAGCCTTTCCTCTGGCACCTGAATGGATTTGAGCTTTAACAACCCATTTAGATCCACCGATTTCTCTTGCTTTATTTTCTGCTGTTTCTGGACTATAAACTATTCCACCCCTTGGAATAGTAACCCCAAAACTAGATAAAATTTCTTTTGCTTGATACTCGTGTATATCCATAATTATTTATTATTTATCAATTTATCTATATTTACAATATTTTCTGCCATTCTAGCTGAAGCCGCATCAATCATTCTTCCGTCTAGTTGTGCCGCACCTTTTCCCTCTTTTGCTGCTTTTTCTAGTTCCTCTAAAATTCTTTTTGCTTTATTTACTTCTATTTCTGGTGGAGAAAAAACTTTATTAGCCAACTCGACTTGCGATGGGTGAATTGCCCACTTACCCTCAATTCCAATTGCTGCACCTCTTTTCGCTGCTGCAATATAAGCATCAGGATCATTAAAATCTCCAAAAGGCCCATCAATTGCTCTTAGCCCATAGGCTCTACAAGTCATAACTAATTCTGATAGACCATGGTGCCATTGATCACCGGGATAATCTGGATTTAATCCACCAATCACAACTGTTCTAGCTCTTAAACTTGCCGCATAATCAGCAACTCCAAAATGTAAAGCCTCTAACCTTTCGCTTGATTTTGCAATTTCTTTAATATTTGACATGCCTAATGCAGTTTCGATTAAACATTCTATGCCAATTTTTTTTTCTATTTTTTTATTTTCTTCTATTTGAGTTAATAAACAATCAACCATATAAACATCGCTTGCAGTTCCTGCTTTAGGAACTAAAATTGTATCCAAATTCTCACCAGCTTGTTCAACTATTTCAATTAAATCTCTGTACATGTAATGAGTATCCAAACTATTTATTCTTACAGAAATTGTTTTTCCTTTTTCACGCCAATTTATTTCATTTAGTGCCTTAATTACATTTGCTCTTGCAGTAACTTTATCGTTAGGAGATACGGCATCCTCTAAATCTAAAAAGATATAATCTGATGCAGAGTTTAAAGCTTTCTCAAACATTTTTGGAGATGATCCTGGAACTGCAAGTTCACTTCTTTGCAATCTAGATCTTGCCGGTCTATAGAATTTGTGGCTCATTTTTAAAAAAGTATATAATTTCTTAATAAGTAAGAATAGTTATAGAATTTATAAGTATTTTATTATTATTCTTTTTATTTTTTTCTAGAAGATAATTCTTCCATAATTTCCTCAATTTTAATGTTATTTGCTTCTAAGTAAATTATCAAATGATACATAACATCTGCTGCTTCGTGTGTTATATTTGAGTTTTTTTCAACAGCTTCGATTAATTCACCAATTTCCTCCAATACTTTTTCCCTTGCTAAATTTTTATTCTCTAAGAGTTTATTAGTGTAAGATCCTTCTAAAGGTTTTTTTTTCCTCTCTCTAGCTAGTAAAATAAGGTCCTCTAAAATCTTAAGCATATTAAATTCTAACAGGAATATCTTTTGATGCCAGATATTGTTTAGCTTCAGTTAGAGAATATTTCCCGTAATGGAATATTGATGCTGCTAAAACTGCACTAGCTCCAGATTTTATTCCTTCAACCAAATGATCTAATGTTCCAACACCACCTGAGGCTATTACTGGAATATTTACACTTGATGATATTTTTTTCATTAATTCAATATCGTATCCTGATTGGGTTCCATCTTTATCCATTGAAGTAACCAAAAGCTCTCCAGCGCCATTTCCCTCCATTTGTTTTGCATACTCTAAGGCATCAATTCCACTATTTTTTCTTCCACCGTGAGTAAATATTTCCCATCGATCTCCATTTTTTTTTGCATCAATTGCAACAACAATACACTGAGATCCAAACCTTTTTGAACTATCCAATACTACTTTTGAATTTTCGACTGCTGCCGTATTAATTGAAACTTTATCTGCACCACAATTTAGTAATTTATTTATGTCTTCTACACTTCTAATTCCACCACCAACGGTTAAAGGAACAAAACATTTTTTTGAGGTTTTCTCTACAACATCATAAATAGTATCTCTATTTTCATTGGACGCTGTGATATCGAGAAAACAAATTTCATCTGCTCCACCCTCACTATAAATTTTTGCTTGTTCCACAGGATCTCCTGCGTCTTTAAGATCAACAAAATTGATACCTTTTACAACACGACCATTTTTAACATCTAAACATGGAATTATTCTATTTTTAAGCATCTTCTTTCACCAGTTCTTCTAATTTAATATCACCATCATAAATTGCTTTTCCAACTATAATGCCCTCAATGTTATTTAAACTTTTAGCTTTTTTAATATCGTTTATTGATGAAACCCCACCAGATATAATTACTGGGCAACTTGATATCTCAGCAACTCTAGATGTTTCATCAAAATTTGGACTTTGTTTCATACCATCTCGATTTATATCAGTATAAATCAATCTACTAACACCATAATCATTAACTTCTTTCAAGTAATCTAAAGTTAACTGATTAGAATTTTCTTTCCATCCCGATACTGACAAATAACCATCTTTAGCATCTAAACCTAGGGCAATTTTATTTGGAAACTTTTCACACGACTCTTTTAAGAAATTTTTATCTTTAATAGCGGCACTTCCTAAGATTACTTTATCAACACCAGCATCAATGTATTTTTGAATACTATCGGGATTTCTAATACCACCACCTACCTCAACCATTAAATTAAATTTACCAACTATATCCTGAATAATATCTAAATTTACTGTTTCACCAGTTAAAGCCCCATCTAGATCAACAATATGTAAATTTTTAAATCCATGATCTTTATATTTACCAGCTTGTTCAACTGGAGACATTTTGTACTCGGTTTTATTGTCAAAATCTCCTTTGATTAATCTTACACACTTTTTATCTTTAATATCTATAGCTGGAAATATTTTCACTATTTTAAATTTCTTTTTATAAATTCAATACTTCTATCAATCATCTAATTTAGAATTTTTTTCTTTGCTTTTTCAAATTCTTCTTTTGTAAGAACTCCAGACTTATACAAATCATTCAACTTTTTCAAATTTTCAACAATATCTGAGGCATTTTCAGTGGATGCGCTTATCGACGTTGTGTTGGAATAAACAATCATATTTTTAATATCTGTAACTCCTTTGCATTTTCCAATACATTCAGAACCTAAAATAATTGGTTTATTATTATTTAAATATCCATAAATCTCCAAATCCCAATTAATATTAAACATATTTGCTGCAATTTTAAGATCAAAGGCAGGACTTTTTATTTTATTTTTTTCAATTTTAAATTTAGAAACTTTTAAGTTTATGCCTTCAAGTCCATCTATGCTAAGCTCATCCTTTAATTCTTTTTTATAATCTAAAGCAACTTTATTCATTTCGGTTTGACTCATATTTTTTATTGACTCTACTTCTTTAAATAAATCATAGTCTGTATCTTCTAAATTTTCTTCAGAAACTAAAACCCAAATAACACCTTGATATTTATTTTTTTTCATTAATTTTATAATTTCTTTTGAAAGAAAATTAATCATTGATTTTTCAGTACTAAAATTTTTTTTCTCCATCTTTTTCATTATTGGTTCCAATAATTTATCTTGATCATTAATTATAGAGTTTGCAAACTTAATTGAGTCTTCTGTTCCTACATAATAAAAGGTTACATCTTCTCCTAATGAACTGAAAAATTCTTCATAATAATCAGCTATTTCATCTGTTTCTATTTTAATTTGTTTAAAATTTTCTGGTACATTTAACAAAATTTTATCATCAATATTAATTGTTTTAGCAAAACCAGAGTTTATTAGGGTGAAACTAAAGAGTAAAACAAATGTTAAAAATCTCATTATTATAAATTTATAAAATTATTAATCAATTGTAATCCAATTATATCACTTTTTTCTGGGTGAAATTGAGTTCCAAAGATATTTTCTTTTTCAACGGAGCTAACAATATTTGATGAATAATCTGTTGTTGCTGAAATCACTTTTTTATTCTCTGGTATAAATTCATAACTGTGCACAAAATACATGTGAGAATTATTTTCTATATTTTGAAAAATCTTACTATTCTTGACAATATTTATCTGGTTCCAACCAATATGAGGAAGTTTAAATTTGCCATTTTGGTTATCAATTTTCGAAACCTTTCCTGAAATCCAGCCCAATCCTTTTGTTTCAGTTTCTTCAAAACCAATATCAGCGAACATTTGTAAGCCAACACAAATTCCAAGAATAGGTTTTTTATTAATTATTGCAAATTCGTTAAGTGTATCTGTAAGACCATCAATTTTATTTAAAGCATCGACGCAGCTTTTAAATGAGCCCTGCCCCGGTAAAACTACTTTATCACTTGATATAATCTTATTTAGATCTGAAGTTACAGAAACATTTATTTTATCTTGGGCAACTTCTTTAAAAGAATTTATTACAGAGCTTATATTACCCGAATTATAATCAACAATTGTGACATTCATTTAATTTTATAAAGAACCTTTTGTAGACGGAATTGTTTTTTTATTCCTTGGATCTATTTCTAATGCAGTTCTCAAAGATCTCGCTAAACCTTTGAAACAAGACTCAATGATATGGTGACTATTATCCCCATAAATATTTTCAACATGTAGTGTAATTCCTGCTGCTTGTGAAAACGCCTGAAACCATTCTTTAAAGAGTTCAGTATCCATCTCACCAAGCTTTTCTACTTTTAAATTAACTTTCCAAATTAAATAAGGGCGATTTGAAATATCAATAGCTACACGAGATAGAGTTTCATCCATTGGAATCATCGCGTGAGCATATCTTCTAATTCCAACAGATTTTTTTAACGCTTTTTTCAGAGCCTCACCAATAGCAATTCCTGTATCTTCAGTTGTATGATGAAGATCAATATGAGTATCACCTTTAGCTTTTATATTCATGTCTATTGATGAATGTTTTGATAACTGCTCCAACATGTGGTTTAAAAAACCAATACCTGTGTCGATATTGTATTTACCTTTACCATCAATATTTAAATCAACACTAATGCTTGTCTCTTTAGTTTTTCTACTAATTTTGCCTTTACGTTTCATAATTAAAAACAGGTATACATATATTATTCAATTATGGCAATAATACTAAACTTGGGCTTGAACTATCAAAATTAGTATCCATTTAACAGTTATGACAACAATTGTTTTAGTAAGAAAAAATAATGAAGTAGTTGTAGCTGGTGATGGTCAAGTAAGTATGGGAAATACTGTCGTAAAAAGCACTGCTTCAAAAGTTAGGAAAATTGAAAAAAGAAATGTAGTGGCTGGTTTTGCCGGATCAACTGCAGATGCTCTAACGTTATTTGAAAGACTGGAAGCTAAAATTGAGAAACACGCAGGAAATTTGTCAAGAGCTGCCGTAGAACTAGCAAAAGATTGGCGAACAGATAAATATTTAAGAAGACTTGAAGCATTAATGGCAATTGGTGATAAAGAAAATAGTTATATAATTTCTGGTACTGGGGATGTATTAGAACCTGAAGGTGATATTATTGGTATCGGTTCAGGTGGAAATTATGCGTTAGCTGCAGGTAAAGTACTAATGAACAGCGACATGAAAGCTGAAGAAATTGCAAAAAAAGCGATTGAAGTTGCTTCAGAAATTTGTGTTTTTACAAACAATAATATTAAAGTCGAAAAAATATAATGGAAAAATCTAACGTCACTCCACTAGTACCAAAAGATAAAAAAGGTAACGATGAAACACTAGTAAGCTCTCTCTCACCAAGAGAAATTGTTTCAGAACTAGATCGTTTTGTTGTTGGACAAAACAAGGCAAAAAAAGCAGTTGCTGTTGCACTTAGAAATAGGTGGAGAAGACAGGCTCTAAAAGGTGAGATGAAGAATGAGGTTTTGCCGAAAAATATTTTAATGATCGGGCCGACTGGTGTTGGAAAAACTGAAATATCGAGAAGACTATCAAAGCTGGCTGAGGCTCCATTTGTCAAAGTAGAAGCAACTAGATTTACTGAAGTAGGATATGTTGGTAGAGATGTAGAGCAAATTGTAAGAGACCTTATTGAGATAGCTATCTCAATGGAAAAAGTGAAAAAAAGAAAAGAAGTTTTTGCTCAAGCACAAAAACTTGCAGAAGAAAAAGTTTTAGATGCCCTCGTTGGAAAAAAAGCGAGCCTAGCAACTAGAGAGAGTTTCAGAAAAAGATTAAGAAACGGAGATTTAGACGATAATGAGATCGAAATAGCTGTAAATGACTCTGGAGGAAGTAACACATCTTTTGAAATACCTGGAATGCCAGGTGCAAATATTGGTATGATTAATATTGGTGAGATGCTCGGTAAATCTATGGGACCAAAAGAAAAAAAAAAGAAAATGAGTGTAAAAGAATCCCATGAAATTTTATTAAATGATGAGTCCGATAAATTAATTGAACAAGATAAGATTATTAAAGCTGCTAAGATTTCAACTGAAAACAATGGGATTGTATTTCTTGATGAGATAGACAAAATATCTGGCAGAACTGACAGAGTTGGGGGTGATGTTTCAAGAGAGGGAGTGCAAAGAGATTTGTTGCCTTTAATTGAAGGAACAACTGTTAATACAAAATATGGACCAATCAAAACTGACCATATTTTATTTATTGCTTCTGGAGCTTTTCAACTCGCAAAACCTTCGGACTTGCTACCTGAGCTACAAGGAAGATTACCAATAAGAGTTGAGCTAGAAGCCTTAACAAGTGAGGACTTTAAAAGAATTCTTCAAGAACCAGATTACAGTCTGATAAAACAATATGTGGCCTTATTGAAAACTGAAAATGTAGATTTAGAATTTTCTGAAGATGGAATTGATGCAATCGCAAAAATAGCTTCAGAAGTAAATGCTACTGTTGAAAATATTGGCGCTAGAAGGTTGCACACAATCATTGAAAAGATTTTAGATGAAATTAGTTTTACAGCTACTGATAGATCTGGAGAAAAAATTATTATAAACAAAGACTATATAAATAAAAATTTAGACAACCTAGTAAAAGATACAGATCTATCAAAATTTATTCTTTAAAAATTATGTATATGAAAGTTCTTGCATTTCAATTTTAAATGCATTTTCAATTTTTTTTCTATTACTTTGATCTAGAAGTTTGGAAAAATCGTTTTTTGGTCCAAGGTTAAAGAAGTCTTTTTTTTTGTTATTTTTAGCAACGACACTCTCTGTAAAGCCAAATTTTTTTTCCAATTTTTTCAATTTTTCAAATTGTGTTGTTTCGATCACTTTTTTCAACTTATTATTATCAATTTTATATTGAGTGGATAGTAACCTTTCTAAAAATTTTATAATTTTTAGAAAAATAAATTCTGGTTTTTTTACTAAATCCTCATATTTTATTAAAAGAAAATTGTTATCAAACTGCTTCCAAGAATTAAAATTAAAATTCCAAGAGCCAACAAATGTTTGACCACCACCAGAGCCAATACTTCTTTTATTATTTATCATCAGTTCTGTTGATTCATCAGTTGAAATATCATAATGATAAGCTTGTGAGATCACTACATTTCTTGGATCTCTTACAATATAAATTACTCCTAAGGAATTTTCCAAATCAGTGAAATTATGACCATTAATTTTACAAAATGAACTATGAGTTTTAAAAAATCTTATTGAATTATTATTTTTATTTAAAAGCTTTTGTGCATTTATATAATTTTTTGTTACTTCTGAGTTGTTATCTAAATTTATGTTTAAATCTTTAAAATAAATTGGATCAGGAAATTGTGAAATATATTTTAATAGTTCGAAATTAAAGTTTCCATCATTAGAAAAAAAATAACTTCCTAATAAAGATCTTAAGAAAGTATTTCCACTCTTGGGATAAGATGCGAGCCAGACAATCATTTATCTTTTCTCTTTTTCAAATGAATATAAAATGCGCCACTTCCCCCATCTTCAATATTTGCCTCTTCAATGTTATTTATTTTGCTCATTAATTCATTATCACTTTTAATAAATTCAGGTACAGAATGTTTTAATATTCCTAAATTTTTTGAAATATAAGGGTCACTCTCATTTTTAGAATGAAGTCCCTTTCCAGTTACAATAACTAATTTTTTTATCCCGTTATTATAGGAGTGTTTAATTAGTTCTTTTATTTTTATGTTTGCTTCATCTAAAGAATAACCATGAAGGTCAAAAGTATCAGTGTGTTTGGTTAAATTTTTTTCTAGATTATAATCTTTATCTGGTAAAGTTTCTTTTTCAGATAAAAAATTTTCCCAGTCTTTTTTATCTTTATCTGAAATTTTACTATTCAATTAGTTTAATGTTTCTGAAAGCTGCCAATTCGGATTATTTGATCGAGTGTCTCTTGAAAAAACCCAAGTATCATATATTTTTTTAATCTTTTCAGGGTCACCTGACACAATTTTTCTTTCTCTATCACGAACACAAGTAATAACTTCACTCACAAAATCAACCGTTACATTTAAGGTACTATCTATTTTTTTATGATCTTTAATGTCTGCTGAATTAATACCAATAAAAATAATTTCAGCATGATGTCCTCTTT
This sequence comes from uncultured Pelagibacteraceae bacterium, assembly GCA_902509725.1. Next base: position 27,111 of record CABWYI010000004.1, read on the forward strand.
TGCCTCTTTCTTGCAATGCAAAATTAAATTGATCATAAATTTTTTTACTTAAAAGCGATTTACTTTTAGTCAACTTATTATCTTCATCACTAAAGTCTGTAATAATTGTCTCATAAGCAATTTTTGCACCATTTAAAAATTCTTTTTTGGCAGTATCATCAAATTCTTCATTTTTTTTTATATTCTTTTCTAAATTTACTTTTTTTATAATTTCTTTGAATTCAGCAGGCGCTTTACCTTCAAAACCTGTTCTTTTGCCCAAAATTCCTCTTAATCTTAAAAAAATGAAGCCAGCTATCATTGCGAGCAATATAATATCAATATATTCTAAACTATAATTCATATCCTGATAGTAATTACTCTGTTGATTAATTTCAACCAACAATTAAATTAAAGACAAATGAACACACTGATTTTATCGATCGTTTTGGTCCCAATTATTGAGATTTATCTTTTTATAAAAATAGGTTCTCAAATTGGAGCGTTTAATACTATTTTGCTAATATTTTTTACAGCTATAACAGGTATTTTTTATGCAAGATATGAAGGTTTAAATACTTTGCGCTCCGGCTTTTCACAGATAATAAGCAATGAAACTCCGGCGTATGAAATTATCTCAGGGGCCGCAATAGCATTTGGAGCTTTACTTCTAATTATACCTGGATTTGCAACAGATATATTGGGTTTTTTGATAATTTTTCCACTAACTAGAAAACTTTTTTTTAGTAAATTTTCCAATAAGTTAAAAAAAAAGAACGAACAAAAAAAAAATTTTATTGATGGCGAATATGAAGATATAGGAGATGATGATGACAGAAAAATTTAAAATTCTTGCAAAGTACATTAAAGATATGTCGAGCGAAACACCAGACGTTGAAACTTTTTTATTTGTTAAAGATAATATTTCTAAATATCAATTAAATATAGATATTAATTCCAAGGCAATAAAAAATAAACTTATAGAAGTTAACACAACTCTAAAATTTGAAGACAAAGAACCCAACGAAAAAAAATCTTACTACGAAGTAGTTTATGCGGCCATCATAAAGGTAAATGATGAAGTTAAAGAAAAAAAAGATTTAGAAAAAATAATCCTTTGCGATGTTCCAACTAAAATTTATCCAGAATTAGAAAGTTCTTTTCTAAACTTAATACATAATTCAGGTCATCCAGGAATTAAAATTGAAAAAAAAATAGATTTTAACAAATTATACAATGAAAGATTTAATTAATAAAAATTTTTTTTTAAATTTTGTTTTATATAATTTTTATGCTCTTGAATTTCACTTGCAGTTGGAGCAATTACCTTTTTACAATATTTAGTGCTAGACGGTCCTTTTTCTTTATTTCCAGTAACTATATTTTGAAAGTTTAGTTTCGGTTCTTTTTGATCAATTAAGTTTATATATACTTTAGATAGTAAATCGCAATCAATTAAAGCTGTATGATTTACTCTTTTAGAATTATCAATTCTGTATTTTTTACATAGTGCATCAAGACTTATCGAAGAACCAGGAAATTTTTCTCTAGCTAAAATTAAAGTATCCACCACTTCATTCTTAATATTTTTTTGACCAATCTTTTTCAACTCGTTATTTAGATGTGATAAGTCAAATTCTGCATTATGTATAATTAATTTTTTGTCTTGAATAAAATTAAGAAATTCATCAGCTATTTCTGAAAACTTTTTTTTATCCGATAAAAATTCATCTGAATATCCGTGTACCTCTAAAGCTTTCTCTGAGACTTTTCGTTCAGGATTAAGAAAGCAGTGAAAAGTATTTTTTGTCGGAATTAAATTATCTAACTCTATACAACCTATTTCAACGATACGATGACCATCTTTTACCGAAATACCAGTCGTTTCAGTGTCTAACACTATTTCTTTCATTATAAAATTACTTCCAGAATTTGTTTAACATATTTTTTTGCAGTTTTAATTTTAAAATTGTTATTAATAATAAAAGTCGATTTCTTTCTCTTTTTTTCTATCGGAAGCTGTATTTTTTTAAATTTGTTTAATATTGATACATTATAATTTTGTCTTTTTTTCAATCTTTTGATTATCTCTTTCTTCTTACTGTTAACGAATACAATAATATCTTTTTTTTTATTTAATTTATTTTCCAAATACAAAGGAATATCTAAAACAACTATTTCGTTCCTCTTTTTTCTTTTTATAAAATTTTCTAATTTTTTTCTAACAATAGGATGTACTATTTTAACGATTATTTTAAGATTTTCTTTTTTTTGTAATATTATATTTACAAGATCCTTTTTTTTTAAAGGAAATGAAGAAACATAATTTGGAAATTTTTTCTTAATCTTTCTAAAACAATTTTTGTCATTTTTATATATTCCTGAGACAACCCTATCTGCATTAAAGACTGGATAACCAAACAATTTTGCAATAAACGATTTTCCAGATCCAATATCACCTACTATCGCAATTCTAATCATTTTCTAAAAAATTTAATAATTCTGTATCTATTGTTGGTAAAATATCGTGCCAAATTTCAAAAGATTTTTGAGCCTGGTAAACAAACATCATTTTACCATTTAAAGTTTTATGTCCAAATTTTTTTGCTTCACTTAAAAAATTAGTCATCGGAGGATTATAAATAACGTCATAAAAAAATTTTTGTGGTTCAATTTTATTAAAATCTATATTCAATTTATCAGACTCTTTTAAACCCAGGCTGGTTGCGTTGATGTAGAAATCACAATTCACAATATTATCAATATTTATTTCCTCTATATCTGGGAACCTTAATTTAAGGGTTTTGATTGGCTCTGAAGATCTATTTGTAATAAATATTTTCTTTATACCCAAGTTATTTAAAGCAAGGATAATTGATGGCACCACGCCCCCCGCTCCATAAATTAGAGCAGTTTTGCCCTTTGTTTCTATATTCAAATTTGTAATAGACATTTCAAATCCAAAAACATCAGTGTTATCACCATAAACTTTTCCATTTTTTTTACATATGGTATTCACAGAATTTGTTTTTTTTGCTGTACCAGATAGAGCATCAATATGGTTAATTACCTCTTTTTTAAAAGGAACTGTTACATTCATTCCAAATAATTTTTCGTTCTTAATATCATTTATAATTTCATTGATTTTATTAGCTTCGGTCATCTTTTTTTCATAAATTGCGTCAATGTTATTTTTTTTAAACCAATAATTGTGAAGCTTAGGAGAAAGAGAGTGACTTATTGGATTTCCAATTATTAAATGTTTTTTCATTTTAAATATCTAATTTTTTTAAATATTCCTTAATTTTCTTAACTGGCAACCCCATTATTGTATCTTCGTCTCCTTCAATTTTTTCAAACAAGATTTTACCTGCTCCCTCAATTTGATAAACATTATAAGCATATAAATTTGCATCGCTAATCTTTTTCAAATAATTTTCCAATTCCAGTTGTGTAAAGTTTTTCATTGTTAGTTTTGCCTTATCAGTATAATTCCATACCATACTACCATTCATTGAAATACAAACAGAGCTAATCAAGTGGTGTTTTTTATTATTTAATTTTTTTAAAATTTCTAGTGCCTCTATTCTATTTTGTGGTTTTGAAATAATTTCATTATTTAAGCTTATTACACTATCAGCGCCAATGACAATTTCATTTGGTTTGCTCATGCTTATTTTGTTTGCTTTTACCTCAGCTAAGTTTTTAGAAATTATTTCTGGTGTTGCTTTTTCTTTTTGTAGACTTTTTTTTATAATATCCTCGTCGATATTTGAAGGCACGACATAACATTTTATATTATTTTTTTTTAATATTTCTTCTCTGACTTTGCTTTTGGAAGCAAGAATTATGTTAGGCATTTTGTTTATAAATTTCGTATATTTTTATAATTGATGCAGCAGTTTCTTCCACTGATTTTCTTGTGACATCAATAGTTGGCCACTTATATTTTTTAAAAGTATTTTTTGCGCCATTAACTTCCAGTCTTATTTTTTCCAAATCTGTATAAGATTTATTCTCTTTTTCTTTTATAGAATTCATTCTGTTCTTCCTAATATCAGCAAGTCTTTCTGGTTCCGTGTTTAACCCTACAACACAAGTAATCTTGGGATTTTTTTTAAGAGTTTGTGGAATAGAGTTTTCGTTGACCATTGGAATGTTGGATGTTTTAAAGCCTTTATTGGCTAAATAAATTGATGTTGGTGTTTTACTTGTTCTACTTACACCTAATAAAATAATATCGGATTTGGTAATTTCTTTAATTAAATTTCCGTCATCATGATTCATTGTAAATTGTATTGCCTCTATTCTTTTATAATATTCATCATTCAACACATGTTGGCCGCTAGGTAAATGTGATGCTTTTTGATTTAAAAGCTTTGAGAAACTTAATATCAAATCACCCAAGACGCCAAAACAGGGTATTTTTTTTTCCCCAGAAGTGTTGGCAAGATATTTTGCTAGGTTGCTGTCCACAATTGTGTAAAGAATAACAGAATTTGAATTTTTTTCTGCGGTCGAAAGAATTTTTAATACTTGATTTTGAGTTCTTGTAAATGAATATGAATGAACTTTATAATCAATGTTTTTGAACTGGGCTTTTATAGCTAAGAAAATTCTATCCAACGTTTCCCCGGTAGAGTCTGATATTAGGTAAATTTGATAAGTATTATCCATGTATTAATTGTAAGTAACTTTGTATAATTTTAATCATAATATCAATTCATATTATTTACAAATATCTCCTGTAAAACACCCTTTTTATCAACATTAATAAACACATGTATATTTTCTTAGAATAAATAAAACATTTGTTTATAAAGCTTCAATTTGGTTAATATATTTAATAAATATTTCGTTTTAAATGTTAATAACAAGTTAATAAAATGTTTATAAAACTTAATTACCATTATTCACAGGACTTAATATTACTAATACTAATTATATTTATTTATTTATATGTCTGCAATTAACGAAGTTATACTTAGCAAAAAAACTGGTTTAAATCCAATTTGGATAATGAGACAAGCTGGTAGATATCTTCCTGAATTTAGATCAATTAGAAAAGAAAATCCTGATTTTATAAAATTGTGTTTGAATAAAAAATTATCATCAGAGATTACTCTTCAACCATTAAAAAGATTTAATTTAGATGCTGCTATAATTTTTTCAGATATCTTAATTCTTCCTTATGGATTAAATCAAGAAGTTGAGTTTAAAAAAAATGTTGGTCCATTACTAGGAGAACTAAATTTAGATGAGATTTTAAGTTTAAATGATTTAGATTTCATTGATAAAATAAAACCTGTTTATGAAGCAATTAATTTGGTTAAGAATAACCCATTAACAAACAACAAAACTACTATCGGCTTTGTTGGGGCTCCATGGACGTTATTAGTTTATATGATTAATAAAAAATCTCCAAAATTAAATTTAGTTGATAATTTTTTTTCAGATGAACCAAAAATAATAAAAATATTAGAAGTACTAGATAAATTTTTGAAAATACATATTAAAAACCAAGTAGAAAATGGAGCGGAACTAATACAAATTTTTGATAGTTGGGCTGGTTTACTAGAAGAGAAAGATTTACAAAAATATGTTTATAACCCCACTTTATCTTTAGTAGAATATACAAAGTCTCTAAACATACCAGTTATTTGTTTTCCAAGAGAAATTAAGAACTATAAAAAGTTTTGCGATATCGTGAAGCCCGATGTAATCTCAATAGACTATTCAACAGATCCTATAAAAATTGAAAAAGAAATAAAAATACCTGTTCAAGGAGGCATGAATCCAGAAATTTTACTAACCGACAAAGAAAATCTTAAGAAGGAAGCAAAAAAATATTTAAATATATTTAAAGACCATCCATATATATTTAACCTAGGCCATGGTGTTTTGCCACAAACTGACCCAAATATGATGGATTACTTAGTAAAACTGGTAAAGGATTTTTAAATGAAAAATATAAATAACCACCCTCCCGTCAAATATGGAAAAACTGGTGCATTAATAGTTAACCTCGGTACGCCTGACTCGACAAGTTGGTTTGACATTAGAAAATATTTGAGAGAGTTTTTATCTGACAGAAGAGTGATCGAAGTAAATCCAATCATATGGCAAATAATTTTAAATGTTTTTATCCTAAATTTTAGACCCTCGAAAACAGCTAAAGCATACAAGGAAATATGGATGAAAGAAGAAAATATTTCTCCACTATTATTTTATACAAAGAAACAAACAGAAAAATTATCTAAATCTATTTCAAATGATAATTTAATTATAGATTTCGCAATGCGCTATGGAAATCCCAGTATAAATAGCAAAGTAAAAGAATTACAAAATAAAGGTTGCGAAAATTTAATAATTTTACCCTTATATCCTCAATATGCCGCAGCCACTACAGCAACTGTATGTGATGAAGTTTATAGAACGTTAATGAAATTGAGGTGGCAACCATCTCTAAAAATTATTTCTCATTACGAATCAAGCCCGCTGTACATTGATGCGTTGGTAAATTCTATTAATAAAAAAATCAAAGAAATAAATTGGAAACCCGATTTAATTTTGGCCTCTTACCACGGCATCCCTAAAAAATACTTTGATAAAGGTGATCCTTATCATTGTTATTGTCATAAAACGTCAAGATTAATATCAGAAAAATTTAACTCAATAGAAATAAAAACAACATTTCAATCTAGATTTGGACCTCAGGAATGGCTTAAGCCCTATACTGATAAAACACTTGAAAGCTTACCTAAAGAAGGAAAAAAAAACGTACTTACAATATGTCCAGGATTTTCCTCTGATTGTGTTGAAACCCTTGAAGAAATATTAATACAAGGTAAAGAAAGTTTCATAAGTTCTGGTGGTGTAAACTTTGATATGGTGCCGTGTTTAAATGATAATGATGATCATATATTCTTGCTTAAATCATTAATACAAAAAAATATTTAATATGAACTCATATTTTCTTTTTAAATCATTACATTTAATTTCGGTTATATCTTGGATGGCTGGACTTTTATATCTCCCAAGAATTTTTGTTTACCATTCCGAAAATAATAATGAAATTATAACAACTGTCTTTAAAACAATGGAAAGAAAATTATTTTATTTTATTATGACACCGGCAATGACTTTGAGCTGGTTATTTGGATTGGTGCTTATCCACGAAATAGGTTTTGATCAACTTGCAAGTCTGTGGCTTCAATTAAAATTAATTTTCACAATATTATTAACAATTTATCATTTTTATTTAGGACATCTGCTTGACAAATTTAAATATGATGAAAATAACAAAACCTCAAAATTTTATCGTTATATTAATGAAATACCTACTTTATTGCTTATTTTAATTGTTTTTATTGTTATTTATAAGCCAATCTAGGGTTGAATAAAAAAAAATAGTATATATATTAGTTATATTATTAAGTCCTTAATAATCTAAATCATGAATATTCAAGAATTAAAATTAAAATCATCCGAGCAACTTATTACCCAAGCAGAAGAACTTGGCATTGAAAATGCTAGCACTTTAAGAAAACAAGAAATTCTTTTTGCAATTTTAAAAAAAGTTGCTGAAAAAGAAGAAATTACAGGTGCGGGTGTTCTGCAACTTTTACAAGACGGTTTTGGATTCCTTCGAGCCATGGAGTCAAATTATCTTCCTGGGCCAGACGATATATATGTTAGCCCAAGCCAAATAAGAAAATTTGGTTTAAGAACAGGAGATACAGTTGAAGGACCAGTAAGAGCCCCAAAGGAAGGTGAGAGATATTTTGCTTTATTACAGGTTAGTAAAATAAATTTTGAAGAACCAGATAAATCGAGACATAAAATAGCATTTGATAACTTAACTCCACTTTATCCAGATAAACAGTTAGTAATGGAAGTAGAAATTTCAAAACCTGATAAAAAGCAAGACCTTACCCCAAGATTAATTGATCTTGTTAGCCCTATAGGAAAAGGTCAAAGATCAATAATAATTTCTCCACCCAAAGCTGGTAAAACGATGATTCTCCAAAGTATAGCAAACTCGATAGCAAAAAATTATCCAGAATGTTATTTAATTGTTTTATTAATTGATGAACGACCTGAAGAAGTCACGGATATGCAAAGAACTGTAAAGGGAGAAGTTATTAGCTCAACATTTGATGAACCTGCCCAAAGACACGTTGCTGTTGCTGAGATGGTTATCGAAAAAGCTAAAAGATTAACAGAGCATAAAAAAGATGTGGTAATATTACTGGATTCTATCACAAGATTAGGTAGAGCTTATAACGCTGTTATTCCAAGTTCAGGAAAAGTTTTGACTGGAGGTGTAGACGCAAACGCTCTTCA
>CABWYI010000005.1 GCA_902509725.1 uncultured Pelagibacteraceae bacterium
TTTAATCTGGAATGAAGGCATAGCTTTTGGCCTATTTTCATTTGATCAAAAAATATATTATGATTTTTTAACCTTAATTATAATATTTGTAACAATTATTATTCTTTGGATGATTGTAAAAACTAGAGGCTTTGAAAAAATTGCCTTTATGATGATATTTGGAGGTTCGTTAGGTAATATTTTTGATAGACTTTTCTATTCATCAGTTCCAGATTTTATAGATTTTCACATAGGTAATTTTCATTGGTTTATATTTAATGTTGCTGATATATTCATTACTATAGGTGTGATGTTATTAATATATTTAGAGTTTTTAAAAAAAAAAAATGATTAAGTCTTTTATAACCTTTGCTATTTTATTTTTACTATTAAGTTGTCAAGCAGCTAAAGATGGGCTGACAGGAAAAAAAAGGACTAATGCAGATGAGTTTTTAGTTGAAAAAAAAAATCCTTTAGTTTTACCCCCAAGATTTGGTGATTTACCATCGCCAGATGAAAGCGTAGATACTGACGATTCAGATGATATTGAAGATTTGCTTATCAGTAGTGGATCTGAGCAAAGTGATGAAGATACAAAAATAAATTCAGATATTGAAAAAATTATTCTTAAAGAGATAAGGGAATGAAAATCTCTAATAATATATATTTCAAAACCTACGGTACAAAAAAATTAAAAAAAAAAATCCTTACTTCTTTAAAACAAGTCATTAAAAGCGAAAATGAGATTATTAAATCGTTAGGAAAAAAATATATAAATAATTATTCAAAAAAAACAATATCGAAATTAAAACGTTTTTCGCAAGTATCCTTAATTGGAATGGGTGGCTCTATTTTGGGAGCAAAGTCAATTTATAGTTTTTTAAGATTGAAGATTAAGAAAAATTTTATGTTTTTTGATAACTTAAAAAATTTAAATATAAAGAATTTCAATAGAAAAAAAAATTTAAATTTAATTATTTCTAAATCTGGAAATACTTTAGAAACAATATCAAACACAAATATATTGATAAAAAAAAATAGTAATAACATTTTCATTACAGAAAAAAATGACAGTTACCTGATGAATTTAGCAAAAAATTTTAAATCAGAAATTATACATCATAATAATTTCATTGGAGGAAGATATTCAGTGTTATCCGAAGTGGGAATGCTTCCCGCAGAATTGATGGGACTTAAAGTAAGTAAATTTAGAAATTTAAATAATTTAATCAAAAATAAAAATTTCATGAACTCATTAATATTTAATGTTTCAAATACTCTAGATTTATTGAAAAATAAAAAATTTAATTCTATAATTCTTAATTACGATGAAAATTCAAATGAATTATTCTATTGGTATCAACAATTGATTGCAGAGAGTCTGGGAAAAAAAGGTAAAGGAATTTTTCCTATAGTTTCAACTATGCCTAAAGACAATCATAGTTTAATGCAATTTTATTTAGACGGAAATAAAAAGAATTTTTTTACATTTTTTTTTGTGGATGATAAGAAATCTCAAAAAATTAATAATGAAACTATTTTACCCACACACAAACATCTCAGAAATAAAAGTATTGCTGATATTTTAAAGGCTCAGTATTTTGCTACTAAAAATGTGTTTGAGAAAAGAAAAATCCCTTTCAGAAGTTTTTTTATAAAAAAAAGAGATGAACAAAGTTTAGGTGAGTTATTCACCTTTTTTATTCTGGAGACAATATTGTTAGGAAAAGCCATGAATGTAAATCCTTTTGATCAACCAGCTGTTGAATTAATTAAATCTGAAACTAAAAAAATGTTGCTTAATTCTTAATGTGATATCACTATTTGAGAAATTCCATAAAAACGTATATCTAAAACATCCACTTTTTTTATAAAGTCTACATTATCTTTCTTATGTCTGTGAAAAATAATTATCCCATTTTTTTTTAAAATTTTTTTTTCCTTAATCATATCCATTAACTCTTTCACCTTATTTTCTTTATATGGTGGGTCGCAAAAAATAATATCAAACAAAGCTTTATTCGAATCTATTGATTTTAAAAAATTATAGCAATCTAGCTCAATAATATTGGATTTTTCCTCGTATTTAAGTTCTGAAATATTTCTTTTTAGAACAATTAAAGCTTCTTTAAAATTTTCTATAAAGAAGACATTCTTAGCACCCCTAGATAAACATTCGAGACCAAATGAACCTGATCCTGAGAATAAATCTAATATATTTGCATTTTCTATTTTTATATTAATTTTATTAGAGTGGTTTATTAAATTAAATATTGATTCTTTTACAATGTCTTTAAGTGGTCTAGTTTTTTTACTATCAGGAAGAGAAATTTTTTTCCCTTTAAATTTTCCACCTATAATTCTCATGTGCCAATAACTTTAAAGCCAATATCTTTTCTGTAGTAACCATTTTCCCAATTAATTTTATTAATTAATTCTATTATTTTTTTTCTACTTTCAAATAGATCTGTAGATCTAATTACAAAATTTAATACTCTGCCGCCATTGGAGAATATTTTATTTCCAATTTTTTTTGTTCCAGCATGGAATACAAATTCATTTTCCATTAAAATTAATTTATCTAAATTCTTTATCTCTACTCCCTTTTCAAAATCGTCCGGATATCCTTTCGATGATAATACCACGCATATACTTTTTTCTTCGTACCATTTAATATCTATTTCATTCAGTTTTTGGCTTACGCATGCTTCAAAAATTTCAGCTAGGTCTGTTTTTAGTTTTGGGATGATTATTTGACACTCAGGATCTCCCATTCTTACATTATACTCTATAAGATAAGGTTCATTTTTAACAATCATAAGACCAGCATATAAAAATCCCCTAAAATTTGTTTTATAATCTTTCAGACCCTCTAAAGTTGGATTAATAATTTTTTTTATAATTTTTTTATTTAATTCCTCACTTTCTAATCTTGAGGGCGAGTATGCACCCATACCTCCAGTATTTTTTCCCTTATCACCTTCAAAAATTCTTTTGTGATCTTGAGCTGTACCAAATTTTTTGAAATTTTTTCCATCAGAAATTATAAAAAAACTCATTTCTTCACCATCTAAAAACTCTTCAACCAAAATTTCTTTAGCGTATCCAAATTTTCCATCAAATATTTCTTTAATTGCTATATCAGATTCATTGACATTTTCACAAATATACACTCCTTTGCCGGCGGCTAAGCCATCAGCTTTAATTACAATTGGAAATAAACATTCTTTTAGAAAATCTCTTGCATCACTAGAATTTGTAAAAACCCCAAAGCCCGCAGTAGGAATATTAAATTTTTTACATAATCTTTTAGTAAAAATTTTCGAACCTTCTAATTTTGAAGCAATTTGATTTGGGCCAAATACTTTTATATTAAAGTCTTCAAGGTAATCAACAATTCCATCTACTAATGGTGCCTCAGGTCCTACAATGACTAGATCAATTTTTTTATCTAAAATAAAATTTTTAATTTTTTCAAAATCATTAATATCTAAATTAATATTTTCACTTATTAATTTTTCTGTGCCGCCATTTCCAGGTATACAATAAATTCTATCTATTTTTTTGGATTTTTGTAAACCAGAACATATTGCGTGCTCTCTTCCACCACTTCCTATTATAGCAACTTTCATGTAATAATATATAAACTAAAAATGTTTAAAAAATTAGCTAAATTAAAATATTTACCAAATAATTTTGAAATTGTTGAAAAAGGTGATCATGTAATTTGTTCAGTTTCAGGTAAAAAAATAATGATCGAAAAACTCAATTATTGGAATGTCGAATTGCAAGAAGCTTACTTTTCACATGTAGAAGCGTCAAAAAAAAGGGAAATCATTTAGAATTACTTCCACCTGTTATGTGTCCATATCCATTGTTCTGGATTTTTTTTAACCATTTTTTCAATAAATTGATTAAGACTAAGTGTAATATTTTCTGTAGTTTCATTTTTAGAAAAAATTAACGGTTCATTAATTGTCATAACAAAATTAGATTTATCATTTCTTTCAATATGAATTGGGACTACAGATGCTCCAAATTTTTTAACAAACTGAGCTGGTATAGTTGTTGTAGATGCTGGGAAATTAAAAAAATTACTTTTTAAGCCTTCAGTTACCCTTTGATCAATCATTAAAGCTATAGAAGTGCCATTTTTAAAAAAATTTAATATTTCTTTTGTCCCAGAAATGCCTTTTTTAATTTGTTTTTTGCAGATGTATTTCTTTCTGATTCTTTCCATAATTGGATTTAAAAATATGTTATTCAGCGGTCTATATATTGTAGCTAAGTCTATGCCATACTTTTCTATATGCATTGCCATCAATTCAAAATTATTAAAATGTCCAGAAATAAAAATCACTGGTTCTGCTCTATTTTTTATTAAATGAAGAATATTTTCATTTTTAATTGTAATTTTTTCTGAAAATTTTTTATTAAATCTAAAGTCTTTAATGTACATATACTCAGAAAATATTTGTCCATAATTAAACCACATTTTTTTTAAGATATTCCTCTTATCTAAATCATCTAATTCAGGAAATGCTTTTGATAAATTAGAATAACATAATTGGTTAGATCTAAATAATGGACCAATGATTTGAAAAATATTTCCAGAAAAAATTCCTGAGTGTTTCCTTCCCAATAATTTGAATATCAAAAAAAGAAAAGTTAAAAAAAGAAATTGAAAGAAATAATTTATATTATTCATTTATTTTGTCTTTTAAAAATTTTGTTAAACCTTCTTCATTTTGAATTTTCAGTTTTACTTCTAAAAAATCAATTTTATCATTATTTATTTTTGAAATTTTAACAAAATCTTTTTCTGTTGTTAAAAGATTTAAACTTAAATTTTTAGCTTGTTCTTTTAATTTTATAATATCATTTTTTTCATACTCATAATGATCAGGATAGATTATTTCTTTAACCACATTAATCTTATTATTCAATAAAATCTTTTTAAAATTTTCAGAATTTCCAATACCTGAAAAAATCAAATATTTATTATTTATATTTAAATTTTTAATATTTAATGGTTCGTAATACGTATAGAATATTTTTATATTTGGGTTTATTTCTTTAATAGCTATTTCAATATCTTGATTATCTAAATCTCTTTTATTAACTTTTAAAAAAATGCAATCATATTTTTTTAAACTATCAATATTTTCCCTAAGTGGTCCTGCTGGAATGAGTAAACCGTTTCCAATCCATTTTTCTGCATCGAAACAGACTATTTCTAAATTGTATGAAATTTTTTTATCTTGAAGACCGTCATCAAAAATAACTATGTCATAGTTTTCTTTAATTGCACTGTCTAAAACCTTTTTTCTACTTGTTTCTAAAATTAATTTTGTTTTTTTTGTAAGTAAAATTTCTTCATCTACATATTTTGATTTTGAGTATTTTTTCTTTCCAGTTGAAACTTTCAAATTATTTTTCTTTAAAATATCATACAACTTTATAGTTGATGGTGTTTTTCCTGTCCCGCCTATGTAAATATTTCCAACACATATTGTTTTAATATTCAAATAAGACTCTTTTTTTTTTAAATTAAGTAAAAAATTGTTGATTTTTATAATTATAGTAAAAGGTAGTAAGATGAGAGAAAGTACATTTGGTTTTTGCAGATCCCAAAATTTTGGTTTTTTAAAATTCATTATTTTATAAATTTATTAATTTCTTTATATGTTTTATTTAAGATTTGTTTACCTAAAAATTTGAGATGTTTTTCACTTTTTTTTGTATTATTATTTTTTGAAAAAAAATAACTTAAAGCATTTATCATTTGTTTTTGATTTTTTATTTCAATAGAAATTTTTTTCTTTTTAAGTAATTGATAAATTTCTGTAAAATTTGTAACATTGGGCCCATGAATAACTTTGCATCCATAACGAGTTGCCTCCAAAGGGTTTTGGCCGCCATGTTTTATTAAAGAACCTCCTAAAAAGACATTCTGACAAATATTGTAAAATGACTTTGTTTTACCATAAGAGTTTACAATATAAATATCAGTTTTTGGATTAATCTTAGAAATTGATGAGTCAAATTGAATTTTTAGATCCAATTTAGATAATTCTTTACCAATAGCCTGAGATCTATCAATATGTCTAGGAATAATAATTGTTAACAAATCTTTATATTTAAGTTTTAATTCTTTATGTACAAAACCACAAAAGCTTTCTTCACTAAAATGTGTGCTTGATGCACACCAAGTTTTTTTTGAACTTATAAATTTTTTCAATTTAATTGGAATTGAAACTTTTTCATATTCGGATTGTGAGAATTTTAAATTTCCAATGTACCTTACTCTTTTTGCTCCAAGTTTAAAAAGATATTGTTTTGACTCATTACTAGATGACAAACAAAGATCAAAATTGCAAAATATTTCCTGTGCAAATTTTGGAAAAATTTTCCATCTTTTAAAAGTTTTTTTGGTTATTCTGCCGTTAAGTAGTGCAGTTGGAATATTTTTTTTTTTTAGATTTTTTAGCATATTTGGCCAAATTTCTGAGTCAATAAAAACTACAAGAGATGGTTTCCAATAATTAATGAATTTTTTTGATAAAAAATTTGTGTCTATAGGAAAAAATTGATGAATAATTTTTTTAAATTTAAATTTTTGAATTATCTTAGAGGAACTTAGAGTATTTGATGTTACAAGAATTTTCCTAATATTTTTATTAGTTTCTAATTTTTCCAATAATGGTACTATACTTTGCAGTTCTCCTACACTTGCACCGTGAAACCAAATTATTTTTCCATCTCCTCTATTTTTTGAAAAAAAACAAAATTTTTCCTTTACCCTTTTTATGTCTTCTTTTCTTTTTATGACTCTAAAAAAAACTATTAACGGTGAAACAAGAAAAACTATATTAATTAATAGTTTATATAGAATTATCATTAGTTTTTTCTTATCTGTTTTTCATAAAAGTTTTTGTAAACCTTAGATGAAACAAGAAGTTCTTCATGTTTTCCTTCCCCAATTATTTTTCCTTTATCTAATACATAAATTTTGTCTGAGTTAAGTATTGTGGAAAGCCTATGGGCAATAACCACAGTAGTTTTTCCTTGAGTTAAAAAACTAATAGCTTTTTGTATTTTGTCCTCTGTTTCTGCATCTAAAGAAGATGTCGCCTCATCCAATAAAATAATTGAACTTTTTTTTAAGATAGCTCTTGCAATAGATAATCTTTGTTTTTCACCTCCAGAAAGTCTAATACCATTCTCACCTATTAAAGTGTCATATTTATTTGGTAAATTTTCTATAAATTCATTTGCAAACGATGATTTTGCAGCATCTTGAATATCTTGAAACGACGCGGAAGGATTAGCATATGAAATATTATTTAGAATTGTGTCATCAAACAATGTTGTGTCTTGACTAACTAGTGAAATATTTTTTCTTAATGAAAAGATCGTAGACTCATAGATTGACTGATCATCAATTTTTATATCTCCATTGTCTGCATTATAAAACCTTGGTATAAGATTAAGTATAGTCGATTTTCCCGAACCGCTTTGTCCAACGAGTGCAGTCATTTTTTTTCCAGGGATCTCTATATCTAAAGTGTTTAAAACTTGTTTTTCATTTTTGAAATATTGAAAATTAATTTTTTCAAATTTAATTTCTCCGTTTTCAACTCTTAATTCTTTTGCACTTATCTCATCAATAATTTCATTTTGATCGTCTATTACTGGTAAAATTCTCCTAGCTCCAGCAAGCCCTTGTTGAACTGCAATGTTTAGAGTCGCCAGAGATCTGACAGGTTGATACGCCAACATCATAGCTGCTAAAAATGAGAAAAAACTACTCACTTCTAGTTCGTCATTAATTATTAATTTTGCAGAAATAAAAATAATTAATGCGATCATTACACCGGTAAAAGACTCCATTATCGGTGAAGCCCTTACAAAAACTATATTAATTTTTCTATTAGATTCTTTAAATTTTTCAATAAATTTTTCTGCTCTCACTTTTTCAAAATCTTCCTTTTGAAATATCTTGATTAATTTATGATTTTTAAAAATTTCAATTAAATATGTTGTTAAATCCCCAGCTCTTTGCATATATTGGTTAGTTACTTTACTCATACGTTTTCCTAAAATTTTAGTAGCAAATGTAGCCAAAGGTATCATTGCCATTGCTGCTAGAGAAAGCTTCCAATTTTGATAAAACATTACTGACAATAAACCAATTAAGGTAAGGCTATCTTTAAATAAATTTAAGATAGCTGTGCTTACTAAGTTTACAACCATATTTACATCATTCATTAGATTTGCAACAAATTTTCCTGAATGTTTATTGTCTACTTTTTGAGTGTCAGCTATTATTAAAGATGAAAACATATCAGTTTGAATATTTTTTCTTACTTCTTCTGATACATTTATCATTATCACTTTTGCTAGATATAACGAGACACCTTTTAAAAAAAATGCAATAATTATTAATGTTGGAATAATTATTATTAAAGATTGAGATTTTTTTATAAAAAGTTGTTTAATTGCTGGATCTAATAAATAAGCAACTGCTGAAGTACTTCCGGCTAAAATTAATGAAAAAAAAACAGATAGTAAAATTTTCTTAACATGTTTTTTTGTGTAATCTCTGTATAGCCTTTTTAGAATTTGATGATTATTCATTTAAATTTTTCCTAGAAAAATTGAAGTTAAAACAAGAGCACCTAATAAATTATTTGATTTAAAAATTTTTAAACAATTAAGAGGATTTTTTATATCTAATTTTTTCAATTGAAAATAATAAATTTGAATAAGTACAAATAATAAAAAAATAAAATAAAATTTATTCATTTCAATTAATATGCCTGTTAATACTAGGTTGATAAAAAAAATTGAATAACATATGTATAAAAAAATAAATGGGTTATTTTTAAATTTAATTGATGTTGATTTTAATCCAATAATTTCATCATCCTTAATATCTTGAAACCCGTAGATAGTGTCGTAGCCAAGTGTCCAAAATATGGCTCCAAAGTAGAATAACAGTACAACTATGCCAATGCTCTCATTAATTGATGTCCAGCCCAAAATTAATCCATAATTAAAAGTAATACCCAAAAAAAGTTGAGGCCAGTAGGTAAATCTTTTCATCAGTGGGTAAGTAAAAGCTAAAGGCATTGAGGCAAGAGCTAAAAAAATTGTAAAATAATTAAAATTTAAAAGAACAATTAATGCTAACAAACAAAGAGATGTTGTGTAAAACAAACCTCTAAGAATCGAAACTTTACCGGAGGCTATAGGTCTGTCTTTAGTTCTAAAGACTTCTTTATCAAATTTTCTATCAAGAATATCATTTACAATGCATCCAGCTGACCTCATAAAAATGGAGCCAAGAAAAAAAAGAATTATGTAAAAAAAGTAATTATTTAAACTACCTTTAAAATCATAAACAATTGTTAATCCCCATGCACATGGCCAAAATAACAACATATAGCCAATTGGCTTTTTTAATCTTGTAAGTTCTATAAATAAGTTTAATTGGTTCATAAATTTTACTTGTAAATAACAAACGCAAGATTGATAATCAAACTGATTCGTATGAATATTGATTACACTGTAACAGCATTAATGTTTCCAGCCATTCCCTTGCTTATGAACATATATAGCAATAGATTTCACTCATTAAGTAAATTAATTAGAGAGCTTCATGACGAGCATGTTTATGAAAATCATGTTCCAGCAGAATGGAAAAAGCAATTTATCAACTTAAGTGGCAGAATTGTTTTATTGAGATGGACTATTATGTTTGCTGCATTTGGTTTTTTATTTAACATGTTAACTGTATTAGGTCTTTACTTAGATGAAGTTTTTATTGCTAGAGTAATTTTTGGTTCTTGCTGTCTGTCTATGATCATTTCAATAATGTTTTTTATAAGAGAAATCCACATTTCAACTAATGCACTTAAACTTCATATGTCTGATATGGATGTTAAAGTTGATTAAGGGATAATTACTGCAGGCCCTAAAATTTTTCTACTTTCTAAATCTTGATGAGCTTTAACAATCTCATTTAATGAGTATTTTTTAAAAATGTTAAGAGTAAATTTTTTTGTAATAAACATTTCAAAAACTTTTTTCGCAGCTTCATCAAGCTCTTCTCTATTGGTTGTGTAATGAGCAATACTTGGTCTTGTTAAATATAAACCTTTTGGTGCCAAAGACTTAGTCACATTACATGGATCTAAGGGTCCAGATGCATTTCCAAAAGAGACCATCATGCCTCTAATTTTCAAACATTCAATTGAACCATCAAATGTTTTTTTTCCTACACCATCATAGACAACTGGCACACCAACTCCATTTGTTATCTCTTTAACTTTTTCTGCAAAATTTTCTTTTGAATAATTGATTACATGAGCACATCCATTTGCTTTTGCAATTTCAATCTTTTCATTAGATCCAACTGTTCCAATTACTTTACAACCTAAACTTTTAGCCCACTGACAAAATATTTGACCAACACCTCCAGCTGCAGCATGAAATAAAATAGTTTCACCTGATTTAACTGGATACGTTTTGTGAAGAAGATAGAAAACGGTAAAGCCTTTAGTCATTAAAGTAACTACATTTTCTAATTCAATCTCATTCGGAACTTTGATTAATTTTTTTGTTGGAAAAATTCTATGAGTTGAATATGAACCAATAGGCATTGATGCATAAGCCACTCTATCTCCAACTTGAAAATCTTTTACATCTGATCCAACTTTTTTAATTATACCCGCACCCTCAATTCCAATATTTGATGGTAATTCAACAGGATAGAGACCTGATCTGTGGTAAGTATCAATATAATTTAAACCAATAGCTTCATTCTTAATCAAGACCTCACCAGATTTTGGATCTTCAAGTTTAATATCTTTAATTTCTAAAACCTCTGGTCCACCAGTTTTGCTAATTACTACGGCTTTCATAATTTATTTTACAAATGTATCATTATGATAATCTTGAACAGCTTGCAAGATTTCTGCTTTAGTGTTCATTACAAATGGCCCACCTCTAGCAATTTCCTCATTGATAGGTTTTCCAGAAATAATCAAAAATTTAGCATTTGATTTAGCTTTCACTTTTAGCTCTTCACCTTTAGATAATAATATTAATGTACTATCTTTCACATTATCATGTTTTTTCTCACCAATTTCTATTTCTCCGTTTATTAAATAAATAAATGTATTGTGAGTAGAAGGTAATTTAAAATTAAATTCTTTATGTTTGTTTAGTTCAACATCAAAATAAACTGGTTCAACATTATGTCCTTTGACAGGACCTTCAGCTTTTTCAAATTTACCCGCAATAACTTTAACTTGTTTTTCATCATCATTATGAACAGCCATTTTGTCAGCATCAATATAAATATATTCAGGTTTACTCATTTTAAGTTTAGCAGGCATATTGATCCATAATTGAAAGCCATGAAGCTTACCTTCTTTCATTGCTGGCATTTCAGAGTGAATGATGCCACTTCCTGTTTTCATCCATTGAACATCTCCTGCTGTCATTCTTCCTTCGCCACCAGTGCTATCTTTATGTTCAAAGTCCCCTGCAAGCATATAAGTAACTGTTTCAATTCCTCTATGGGGGTGGGGTGGAAACCCAGCGATATAGTCCTCACTATTTTCAGAACCAAATTCATCTAACATTAAAAAAGGATCAAAGTAATTTGGTTCAACTCCAATGCTTCTTTTTAATTTTACTCCAGCACCATCAGAAGCTGGTATGGGATCAATAATATTATCTACCTCTATATATTTCATACAAAGAACATAATAGTTAAAATTTATAATTCAATGTTACTTTTTTGTTTAAAAGTTTATTAAAAAGTTTAATAAGCAAGTCTATGGATCTACGAGCGCAAGCTATACTTGATTTTTGGTTTAAGGAAACTCCTTCTGAAAAAAGATTTAAAAAAGATGAAAAATTTGATCAATTAATTAAAGAAAATTTTTTAAATGACTATGAAAAAGCAAGTTTGAATGAATATGATGATTGGCAAGACACTGCTTTAGGAAGTCTTGCATTAGTTATCTTATTTGATCAATTTTCAAGAAATATGTTTAGAGATAATAAAAGAGCATTTGAGCAAGACTCAAAGACAAGATTAATTGTTCACTATGCAATTAAATCTGATTTCTTAAAAGAAATGGATCAAAGTCAAAGGTTTTTTATGCTGTTGCCTTTGATACACAGTGAAGAAATGTTTGATCATGAAATGGCATATCATTTTATGGAATTATATCTTCAAGACCATCCTGGTTTAGTTGATATAAAAAAATTCTGGAAAGACCATACAAAAGCTATCAAAAGATTTAATAGATATCCTCACAGAAATAAAATCCTAGGAAGAGAATCTACTAAGGAAGAGATTGGGTTTTTGAATGGACCAAACTCTTCTTGGTAATTTTTATCCACATCTATTACATCGAATAGTGGCAAACATATCATCCCAGTCAGTTTCTTTTTCTTCTACGTAATCCAGTAAACATCTTAAAGCTTTTGATTGATCTGGAAGGTCATATTTATCAACTATTTGTTCTAACATTTTTTCAGTGTCAGAATAAATTTCGAAAGACACTTTTTTTTTTTCACTCATATTTCTCCTTTTTGGTTATGTCTCCTCTAAAAGATTTATACATAAAACTGGGATTTTTAATATGTGCTAAATGTCCGACTTAAATTAAATTTAATAGTTCGCACAAATCTTTGATCTCAGAATTAGGTTTATAGTCTAAGTTATCAAAAATATTTTTATTTCTATTTACCCAAATAGCATTGTAACCAAAATTTCCTCCACCAGAAACATCCCAAGTATTTGCACTTAAAAAAGCTATTTCATTTTTTTCAATATGATATTTTTGAATGGGCATGTCATAAACTTTAGAATCTGGTTTATAAATTCCCACTTGTTCAATTGAAAAAAGATCATCAAAAATATTATCTAAGTTATTATTTTTGACTAATTCATTTAATAGAGCAGGGGTCCCATTGGATAAAATTGCTAATTTAAATTTTTTTTCTTTGAGTGTTTTTAAAACTTCAGGAACTTCCTTAAAAGGAGAGAGAACTTTATACAAATCCAACAATTCATTTTTCATTGAAGGATCTATATTAAAAGCTTTTATAGATTTATTTAAACTATCTTCAGTAACTTGCCAAAAATTTTTATGTCTATCCATTAAACTTCTAAGCCAGGTGTATTCTAATTGGGTTGTTCTCCAATAATTTGCAAAACCTTCCCACTTATCTCCAATTTTATCTTTACATTTTTCTGCAGCAGAATTGACATCAAATAGTGTCCCATAAGCATCAAAAATTATTGCTTTAATATTTTTCATAAACTAACTTAACATAAATGAGTAATATTAGATTATTTTTTTCAAATTTATTATCAGCTGATATGATTGACAAATTAGACAAGGCTCAATCTCATTATTTAATTAAAGTAATGAGAGTTAAAGAAAATGAAATTTTTTCCTTATTTAATAAAAATGGAGAATGGGAGGCAAAAATTTTAGGAACATCAAAAAATATTGTTGAATTTAAAACTACTAAGCAATTAAGACAAAAAGAAAATACCAAAGAGTTATGGTTGGCTTTTTCTCCAATTAAATCTAACTATCAAAATTTTATGATTCAAAAAGCAACAGAACTTGGAGTGACAAAATTTTTACCAATTATTTTTGAACGGACGATCGTTAGAAAAATTAACAAAGAACGATTAGAAAAAATAGTTATTGAAGCAAGCGAACAATCAAATCGTATTAATGTACCGATAATTGAAAAGTCACAAGACTTAAATAATTTTTTAAAAACTGATTCAATAGATTTAATTTTTACAGATTTAAATTCGAATAATAATAAAATTGATAAATCAAAACTTACAGACAGACCAGCTTGTATTATTATAGGTCCAGAGGGTGATTTTTCGGAGGCAGAAAGAGAGAAGATTCTTAGTTTTAAAGGCGTTCAACCCATTAAAATTAATGAGAATATTTTAAGATCAGAAACAGCAGTGATATCAGCAATTTCGATCGTTAATTATGTGATTAATTGATAAATTGTCGCGAAAACTAAAGTGTAATTTTTATAAAAGAGCTTTATATAGCTATTAAAAATGAAAAAAATTTTATTTATATTAACAGGTATTTTTATAGCTAATGTTGCACTTGCTAATCAACCAAAAGATTGGCAACTTGGATTTCAAAATCCAGCGTCAGATGGAATGAGAGATATTGTTAACTTTCATAACAATCTTTTACTTCCAATTATAATTGCAATAAGCGTTTTTGTTTTATTCTTAATGCTTTATGCTTGTGTAAGATTTAGAGCTTCAGCAAATCCTAATCCATCTAAAAGAACGCACAATGTAACTGTTGAAATTTTATGGACTCTAATTCCATGTTTAATATTGATTGTAATGGCTGTCCCATCATTTAAGATTTTATATAAGCAAGACACAATTCCAAAAGCTGATTTGACTATAAAAGCAATTGGATATCAGTGGTACTGGGGATACGAATATCCTGATGAAAATATTATCTTTGACTCTTACATGGTTGAAGAAAAAGATTTAAGAGCTGATCAACCAAGATTGTTAGCTGTCGATAATGAAGTTGTAGTTCCAGTTGGCAAAGTTATAAAAGTTTTAATTACGGCCAATGATGTATTGCATGCATGGGCCTTACCATCTTTTGGAGTTAAAAGAGATGCTGTTCCAGGAAGAATTAATGAAACATGGTTCAAGGCAGAAAAAGAGGGAACATACTATGGTCAGTGTTCAGAACTTTGCGGAATTAAGCATGCCTTTATGCCAATAACTGTTAAAGTTGTGAGTGAGGAAGATTATCAAGAATGGCTATCAGAGGCACGGATTAAATTTGCAAAAGAAGAAATTGAAAATAATAAATTAAAACTAGCGAGTAAATAAATATGTATACACAAACAGCATCACACGACGATCATCATACGCCAACAGGCTGGAAACGTTGGGCATATTCAACTAATCATAAAGATATAGGTACAATGTACTTAATCTTTGCAATTGTTGCAGGGGTAATAGGAACAGCATTTTCAGTTTTAATGAGAATGGAATTGATGCATCCAGGTGATGGAATCTTAGGTGGAAATTATCACTTATATAATGTGCTAGTTACAGGTCATGGTTTAATCATGATTTTCTTTATGGTAATGCCAGCAATGATTGGTGGCTTTGGTAATTGGTTTGTACCAATTATGATTGGTGCACCTGATATGGCGTTTCCAAGAATGAATAATATTTCTTTCTGGCTGTTACCAGTTTCATTAACATTATTAATTTTATCAATCTTTGCTGATGGTCCTCCAGGTCAAACAGGAGTTGGTGGTGGATGGACTATTTATCCACCTTTATCTTCTAAAGCAGGTCAACCTGGACCAGCAATGGATTTAGCAATTTTAAGTTTACATTTAGCAGGTGCCTCATCAATTTTAGGTGCAGTAAACTTTATTACAACAATTTTAAACATGAGAACCCCAGGTATGACGTTGCATAAGATGCCATTATTTGCTTGGTCAATCTTGGTAACAGCTTTTTTATTGTTATTATCTTTACCAGTTTTAGCTGGAGCAATCACAATGTTATTAACAGATAGAAATTTCGGCACCGCTTTCTTTGAAGCACAAACAGGAGGGGATCCTGTGCTCTTCCAACATTTGTTTTGGTTTTTTGGTCATCCAGAAGTTTATATTTTGATTTTACCAGGCTTCGGAATGATTAGTCATATTGTATCAACATTTTCAAGAAAACCAGTTTTTGGTTATTTAGGTATGGCATATGCGATGGTTGCAATAGGAATAGTAGGTTTTGTTGTATGGGCTCACCACATGTATACAGTTGGGTTAAGCACTGACACTAAAGCTTACTTTTTAGCAGCAACAATGATTATCGCCGTACCAACAGGTATTAAAATCTTTTCATGGATAGCTACTATGTGGGGTGGATCTATTTCATTTAAAACACCTATGATGTGGGCACTAGGTTTTATATTTATGTTTACTGTTGGTGGTGTAACAGGTGTGGTTTTGGCAAATGCTGGTGTAGATACGGCAATGCATGATACTTATTATGTAGTGGCTCACTTCCATTACGTGTTGTCTTTAGGGGCAGTATTTGCAATTTTCGCAGGTTTCTATTATTGGTTTTCTAAAATGTCAGGCTATGAATATTCTGAGTGGCTCGGCCAGTTGCATTTTTGGCTGACTTTTATTGGTGTAAATTTAATTTTCTTTCCACAGCATTTTTTGGGATTAGCTGGAATGCCAAGAAGATATGCTGATTACCCAGATGCTTTTGCAGGATGGAATTATATTTCCTCTATAGGCTCTTACATTGCTGTTGGTGGGTTACTGGTGTTTTTTGTAAACCTTATTTATGCTTTTGCAAAAAAGAAGGCTGCAGCACAAAATCCATGGGGGGAAGGAGCTACGACTTTAGAGTGGACGGTCCCATCCCCACCTAATTTTCATACTTTTGAGGAGCTACCAAAGTTTGTTGATGATCGAGAGACAGAAAAATCTCCGAGTTAAAAATAAAGTAAAAAAAACCTATGGATAATTCAAGGTTAAAAAAAAGAAGCTTATCACAAGAAGATTTATTAAATCTTTCAGAATTATTTAAGCTAATGAAACCCAGAGTTATGTCTTTGGTTATTTTCACATGTGCTGTTGGTTTATTAACAGCGCCAAATCTTGTTTCAACAAAAGATGCTATCATAGGAATTTTATTGGTTTCATTGGGCGCAGGGGCAGCTGGGGCACTTAACATGTGGTATGAGTCAGATCTTGATGCGTTGATGACAAGAACTTGTTTAAGACCAATACCAACAGGAAAAATTAATAAAAACCAGGCCTTAATATTTGGCGTTACATTATCTGTTACTTCAGTAGTGGCATTAGATTATTTTACAAATAGAATTTCAGCAGCGATATTACTTTTAACAATTTTATTTTATGTATTTGTGTATACAATTTGGTTAAAGAGAAGAACACCACAAAACATTGTAATTGGTGGAGCTGCTGGTGCATTTCCGCCTGTAATTGGTTGGACAATTGCAACTGGATCTCTATCAATTGAAGCTTTAACTTTTTTCCTTATAATATTCTTTTGGACACCATCACATTTTTGGGCTTTAAGTTTGTATAAGTCGAATGATTACAAGAAAGCAAATATACCCATGCTGCCATTAACAAATGGAGTTGAAAGTACTAAAATAAATATATTTATTTATTCTCTTTTGATGGTCCCAGTAATTATCTTCCCTTATTTAATAAGTTTTGTTGGATTAACATTCTTGGTACCATCATTGTTATTAACTTTTTATTATAACTTTTTATGTTATGAGCTTTATAATTTTAAAAAAAATAAATTTAATCCTAAAAAAGCTAAATTTATATTCAGTTTTTCAATTTTATATTTGTTTTTAGTTTTTCTACTTTTTCTGATAGATAAGATATTATGATAACTCCTGACAAAAAAACTAAAAAAAAAAATTTATTAACCGCACTTACAATAATTGCGTTTATGATTTTTCTTTTCTTTTTTACTTTATACAATACAGGAGTATTTGATAGGTCAATATGATTGAAAAAAAAAATTTAACTCCATTAGTGTTAGCTGGAATTTTTGTTTTAATGTTAGGCTTGTCCTATGCCGCGGTTCCTTTATATGATCTTTTTTGTAGGGTTACTGGCTTTGGAGGTACTACCCAGGTATCAAATAATGCTCCAAAAATAGTATTAAACAAAGTTGTTAGTGTGAGATTTGATACAAATGTGAACAATTTACCTTGGGATTTTAAGGCAAAATCCAATGTTATTGATGTTAAGGTTGGCCAGGTTAATAAAATAGAGTTTGAGGTTATAAATAATAGCAACGAACCAACAGCTGGTGTAGCAAGCTTCAATGTTTCTCCAGCAAGTTTTGGAAAATATTATAGCAAGCTTGGGTGTTTTTGCTTTGAGAAGCAGGAGTTAAAAGCAGGAGAGAAAGCTACTTATGTAATGACTTTTTATTTAGACCCCGAAATGATCAATGATCCTACTGTCAAAAACTTAGAAGATGTAACTATGTCATATACTTTTTTCTCGACAGATTACTATAAACAATCATAATTAAAATATGTCAGCTGAAAAAAAACATGATTATCATTTAGTAGACCCAAGTCCTTGGCCCATTTATGTTTCATTTTCTTGTTTAGTTTTAGCCTTAGGTTCAGTTTATTATCTTCATACTGATATATCATGGGGAATGTATCTTGGTTTTGCATTGTTAATTTATGGGGCTTACATGTGGTTTAGAGATGTTGTAATAGAAGCTGAACATCAGGGACATCATACACCCGTAGTTCAAATTCATCATCGATATGGAATGACATTATTTATCGCCTCAGAGGTTATGTTTTTTGTTGCTTGGTTCTGGGCTTATTTTGATGTAAGTCTTTTCCCAAATGAATTTGTTGGAAATGTTTGGCCACCAAAGGATATTGAAACATTTGATCCCTGGGATATTCCATTAATCAATACATTAATTTTATTATTATCAGGAACGACAGTGACTTGGTCTCATCATGCTCTTTTAGAAGATGATAGAAAAGGATTTATACAAGGTTTATGGTTGACTGTTATTTTGGGATTTTGTTTTACTCTTCTACAAATTTATGAGTATCAGCACGCATCATTTTCTTTTTCAGATCATATTTATGGATCAGTATTTTATATGGCAACAGGATTTCATGGATTTCATGTTCTTGTTGGAACCATATTTTTAGCTGTTTGTTTGTTAAGAGGTAAAAAAGGACATTTTAATAAAGATCATCATTTTGGTTTTGAGGCTGCAGCATGGTATTGGCACTTTGTAGATGTTGTATGGTTGTTCTTATTTGCAGCTATCTATATTTGGGGAAGTTAAATTTCGGTCTTTGAAACATAAGTTTTTATTTTCTGTTTTTACAATTTTCTTTGTACTTGTTTTTATTACATTAGGCAGTTGGCAAATAATTAGATTAAATTGGAAAAATAATCTCATTTTAGAAATTGAAAAATCGTTAAAAAATCCTCCAGCAGAACTCACTAAATCGAATAAAGAAAATTTTCTTAGAATAAAAACATCGGGCACCATTGATTTTAAAAAACAAATATATTTATATAATTTGAATGAGTCTGGTACACCAGGATTTGAGGTTATTAATCCAATCATTATTAATGATGAAAATTATTTGATTAATCGTGGCTGGATACCGTTTGAAAAAAAAGATACTCAAGAGATTAATGTAATTAATCAAAAAGATATTATTGGGACTTTGAAATTACAAAGTCGAAAAAATATTTTTAAACCAGATAATGATATTAAAGGGAATTACTGGTTCAGTTTAAACAGAGAAGATATTTTTGATTTTACCGATAAAAAATTTTCAAAATATATAATTTATCTTGATGGAAGTTATCAGTTTCCTAGACCAAAAAAAATTACAGCTAATATTTCTAATAATCATAAAAAATACGCAATGACATGGTTTTCATTAGCGATTTCAATTTTTTTGTTATATTTATATTTTAGAAAAAAGAATTATTAATGAATTATATTAGTACAAGAAATAATCAAAAAAACTTTACTTTTAAGGACGTTTTTCTCAAAGGTTTAGCAGATGATGGGGGGCTTTTTGTACCTAAATCAATTGAACAATTTAAAAAAGAAGAATTAAACAATTTAAATGGTCTTAGTTACAATGACTTAGCGGTTGAAATAATTTATCCTTTTATAGGAGATTTTATGTCTAAAGACGAATTGATCAATATAATATCTAAATCATACTCAAATTTTAGATCTAACGATGTAGTGAAAATCTCTGGTTTAGGAAATTTAAAAGTTTTAGAATTATTTCATGGTCCGACACTTGCCTTTAAAGATATCGCAATGCAATTAATAGGTAATTTCTATAAATACCATTTAAGAAGTGATCAAAAAAAAATTAATATAATTGTGGCAACTTCAGGTGATACTGGTGCAGCTGCCATAGATGCTTTAAAAGGAACAAGTAACTTAAATATTTTTGTATTACACCCAAATAATAAAATTTCACCAGTACAAAGAAAAATAATGACAATACATGAAGAGAGCAATGTATTTAATGTTGCAGTAGAGGGTAACTTTGACGATTGTCAAAACTTAGTAAAAGCAATGTTTAATGATGAGAAATTTTCTAAAGCAATTAATATGTCGGGTGTAAATTCAATTAACTGGGCAAGAATTATTGCTCAAACAGTTTATTATTTTTATGCTTATTTTAAAGCTGGAAATGGTCAGCCTATATCTTTTTCTGTTCCAACTGGAAATTTTGGAGATATTTATGCCGGCTATTTAGCGAAAAAACTAGGCCTTCCAATTGATAAATTAATTGTAGCAACAAATAAAAATGACATACTTCATAGAGCAATATCTGAAGGAGACTATACTCAAAAGAAAGTTGAGGAAACAAATACTCCTAGTATGGATATACAGATAGCAAGTAATTTTGAAAGGCTTTTATACGATATAAAAGATTGCAACTCAGAACTTACAAAGAAAGTGATGAGTGAAATAAAAAACAATACATATAAAATTGATAAAAATGATTTAGATAAAATTAAAAAAAATTTTATATCTGAGATGCTTGATGAAAAAGAAACAATTGAAATGATAAAGATAATTAATGATGAACATCAAATAGTAGTTGATCCTCATACTGCAGTTGGAATTGGTGCTGCAAGAAAATTAGAATTGAAAAAAAATTGTATTGTGTTATCAACTGCACATCCAAGTAAATTTCCACAAGCAATAGAGGATGCAATTTCAAAAACTGAAAATTTACCAGATAGTCTTAGTTATATTAACGACAGAAAAGAAAAATTTAAAGTTATTCCTAATGAAATAGAAAAAGTTAAAGAATATGTAATGAAATCAATATGAAACTAAAAATAAAAGATCAAATACCAGATACAGAAATTTTCCACCTTGTAGATGGAGAGCCTCAAAAAAGTAAATTAAAAGAAATTCTTGGATATGATAAAATAATTTTATTTGGTTTGCCTGGAGCGTTTACATCAACATGTTCAAAGTTTCATCTTCCAGGATTTGTAGCAAATGCAGATAAAATAAAAGCGAAAGGAATAAAAAACATATACTGTTTATCGGCTAATGACCCTTATGTTATGAATGCTTGGGGAGAGATTAATAACACTAAAAATAAAATTAAAATGTTATCTGATCCGTATTTATTATTTACAAAAGCGATTGGTGCTGAAGTTGATCGCAATTCAAAAGGAATGGGAATTAGATCTAATCGTTATGCAATGATTATTGAAAATTTATCAGTAGTAAATATTCAAGTTGAAAAAGAAACTAAGGAATGTGGTTTAACTTCAGCAGAAAGTTTATTAGATTACCTCTGATAATTCGCAGCATCTCTAGCAAGTAAATCTACTTCATTATTTAATTTATCTTCTGAATGTGCTTTTACCCAATTCCAATTAATTTCAAATTCATTATTAAGAAAATCTAATTCTGTCCAAAGTTCTTTATTTTTAACCTCTTGTTTGTTTGCAGTTTTCCAGCCATTTTTTTTCCATTTATGAATCCATTCTGTTATTCCAGACTTTACATATTTAGAGTCTGTAAAAATTTCGACCTTGCTACTTTTTGGAATTTTTTTAAGAGCTTTTATAGGCGCTAATAATTCCATTTGATTATTTGTAGTATCTTTTTCACTTCCTTTTATTTCAGTTTTTTTTCCATCATTTAATATGATCGCCGCCCAACCACCTTTACCGGGATTTCCAATACACGAACCATCAGTATAAATTTTTATCATTAATTATAAATAATCTTTATAGGTTTTTAATTTGTTATGCGTTACTAATTTTTGATAATATTCTCTAGGATTTTTGATTTTAATGAGCGCCGTTTTTGGTGTATTCGTATAATCGTAAAGCCTTGTAAGAAAATATCTTAAAGCGGCACCTCGACACAAAATATTCAATGAGTCCTTTTCTCTGCTTGAGAGCTTTCTTTTTGTTTCGTACCCCTTAATTAGATTCTTTACTTTTGTTTTATTAATATAAAACTTTGAATTGGCTTGATCAAAACATAATGCATTGATGCAAATTGCTATTTCATACATATAATAATCATTAGCAGCGAAGTAAAAATCAATTACTCCAGATAACTTATTATTTTTAAAAAAAATATTATCCATAAACAAGTCTCCATGAATAATTCCATTAGGCAGTTTTTTAGGCCAATTTTTTTTTATTTCTTGCAAGTTTATTTTTAGAAATTTTTCTAAGTTTTTAAAATCTCTTGATTTAAACTTAATTTTATTAAGTAATGGTTTTAGTTTTTTTATACCCATTGAATTATTTCTATAAAGTTTTATTTTTTTTGTAGATAAATGTATTTGGGCAACCGTTTTTCCAATGTCATAACAATTTTTATAACTTAAGTTTTTTTTATCTTTTCCACTCAAAAATGAAACAATACATGCAGTTTTATTTTTAAGTTTAAATAAGAATTGTCCATTTTTATTTTTTAAAGGTTTAGGGCAATCTATTTTTAGATTATTTAATTTATCCATCAATTTAATAAAAAAGGGTATTTCTTTTTTTAAAACTCTTTTTTCAAAAATCGTAAGAATAAATTTTTTATTTTTAGATGTTAATAAATAGTTGGTATTCTCAATCCCTTGCTTGATTCCTTTGAAACTTTTAAAATTTTCAACATTAAAAATTTTATTTATTAAGTATATATCCTTTTTACAAATCTTAGTGTAAACAGCCATTTAATTCAATTTTTTAGGAACTTTAAAAACAACGTCTTCTTTTATAATTTCAACTTCATCTATTGTAACTTTAAATTTCTTTTTTAAATTTTCTATGAAATTTTCGACTAATATTTCTGGTGCTGAAGCCCCTGAAGATATTCCAATAGTATTAGAATTCTCTATAAGATCATAAGGTATTTCACTTTGTGAATGGATCAATCGAGAATTTAAGCATCCAGATTTTTTTGCAACCTCAACAAGTCTTACAGAATTAGATGAATTTCTACTTCCAATTATAAAAAACATGTCACAATTTTTCGCAATATTCTTTACAGCCATTTGTCTATTGGTTGTTGCGTAACAAATATCCTCTTTATGTGGTTCTCGAATTTTTGGAAATCTTTTCTTTAAAATTTGAATAATATCTTTTGTATCATCAACAGATAAAGTTGTTTGAGTGACAAAAGCTAAATCTTTATTTATTTCAAATTCATAACTCTTTGCCTCGCTCTCATTTTGAATAAGATCAATTGATCCTTTTGGTAGTTGTCCCATTGTTCCAATTACTTCAGGATGGTTTTGATGACCAATTAAAATTAAATGATAACCTGCTTTATTTAAATTTTCAGCCTCTCTGTGAACCTTTGAAACAAGAGGACATGTGGCATCAACGTAAGTCATTCTATAACTTTCAGCGTCTAGGGGAATTTGTTTTGGAACACCGTGAGCTGAAAAAATAACCGGTCTTGTTTTATCTTTAATTTCCTCTAACTCCTCAACAAAAATTGCTCCTTTTTTTTTGAGATCATCTACTACAAATTTATTATGAACTATTTCATGTCTTACATAAACTGGAGTACCATATTTATTTAAAGCTTTTTCTACTATTTCAATTGCTCGTTCAACACCAGCACAAAACCCGCGTGGCGCAGACAATAAAATTTTA
The DNA here is from genome assembly GCA_902509725.1 of uncultured Pelagibacteraceae bacterium. Next base: position 23,767 of record CABWYI010000005.1, read on the forward strand.
ATTTCCTTGTTTTTCATTTTTTTCAATTAAATATTCGAGCAATATATGCGGAAAAGTTAAAGACGCCAAACCTATAAATATTAATTTAAGAATTGAACTATCAAAACTATAATTTTTATTCAAAAAATAAAGACCAATTAAACAAAAAGTAGCAGTAAGTATAGTTAGTGGGAGAGCCTTTTTAATAAAAATTAAAAAACTATCAATTAAATTATTTTGATCTAATTCAAACATTAAGGAGATACTGTGCCTTATCGAGTGAAGAAAGCAAAAATAAATTGTAAATGCTATTAATGGTGTAAAATAATAATTCACTATTAAAATTGAAAAATAATCTAAAAATATTGTAAATTTTTTAATTTCAAATTTTTTAATAAATAAAAAAACACTAGATATTGTACTAAGAATTAGCCCAAAATATAAAATTTTATTATTTTCAATAAAACTAAGATTTTGGTAAAAATTTTCATTTTCAATTAATAGAAATTTAAAAATAGTTACAGTGTCATCAAAATGAAAAAAAAGTGGCGCAAAAATAATTAACGAACCTTTTAAGAAGAAAAGTAATTGATTTAGATACGAATTTTCATCAATCAAAAATTGAGTATCCTCTTTTCCAAAATGAAACGAAGCAAAAATTAAAAAAATAATAAGTGTTATAGCGGGAAATATTATCCAAAAAATGATTATTGTAATTACCATTAAAAGATAAGAAAAATAAAAAATTGAAATATTATCCAATTTAAAAATTCGAAGAAGTTTTTTTCCTTTTATATGATCCAAAGAACCATGTGACACTCCAATTATAAGGATTAATATTAAACAAATAAATGGCTGTATGGCTGAAATACTAGTTTTTAAAAATGGTAAAGAAAAAATATTACAAAATAGAAAGAAAATAAAAGAATGTTTAAAATTAATCTTTTTAATTTTATTGTTCATTGCAAGTTAATAAAATAAAGCTTTTATAAAGGTCCATTTTGGCATTTTTAAAATCACACTTAAATCTTCTAAAAAATTACTTTTGTTTGATAAAAATTTTATAACAGTCTTTGGTGAAGCCTTAAACATTTTAAAGAATATACCTGGCATTTTTTCTGGATGTTTATCAAGAACACATAAAAAAATGTTGTCTAAAAACTTATATTTTTTATTTATTTCAAAATTTTTGATGCTTAGGATGTTCTCAATATTTTCTCTAATATATTTACTATGTTCCTGAATATTAAGAAAAGTATATCCAGTGCTTAATCTTGTCATTCCACCAGCAGTTCCAATATTAATCTTATTTTTTTCATTTTTATAGAATGGATAGAATAGAGGAATTGCCCCTTCTTCTTTGTAAGTAATTTTATAATTTTTAATTTTCAAATTCTTCTCAATATAATCATTGATTTGTCTGTCATAATCTTTTTGTGAGTTGTCATTCATTTTTGACAGCCAAGTTGTTTCCACTAGTGCCTTATTTTTTGATAAAGGTAATGTATAAAAAAAATGCACACTATCCCTTTGTTCACAATCAAAATCCATAAGATTAAAAATTTCTTCATCAAAAAAATTATTTTTAGTCTCAATTTCTACACCACAAAAATGTTGCCACAGATTTTGAATTTTTTTTTCGATGTTTGGCACACTGTTAAAAATAAATGAATTGTTTGAATTAATCCCCTCTAAGCTTTTTAAAAAGGAAATATTTTTATTATTTTTTAATTTAGTATTAATTTTTTCATAGAATAGGCCACTATCAATGCTTTGGTATGGAAAATTTTTACATTCAACATATTTAGTTTTACCCGGTATGTTTATTGAAAAGTTTTCCCAATTCTTTATAACACAGTCATCAAAATTGTGAGATTTTACTTTCCAAAAAGACCATGTTTTATCTCTTTTGTAATTTTTTCTAGGCTCAATAATTGCTAAAGTTTTATTATTTAATTTATTATGAATTTCTAACTCATACGCAAGAGAGAGCCCTGCGCAGCCTCCTCCTATAATTATATAATCAAATTCTTTCATCCAAATTTATTTCCTTATTAATAATTGAGTGGTTATGCTTAATCTCATTATCATCTTTATTTATTAATGATAATTTCATTAAATCATAAAACGAAAGGAAAGTTTCTAAAATTTTTTCCAGATTTGTCACATAAATTTTCCCACATTTTTTATAATTTTCAAAATTTTTTTTTTTTATAATCTTATATCCTATTTTTCGATAAATACGTCTTGCCACCAAAATACTAAACCTTAAATTTATAGGTATTTCTTTAATTGAGTAAAAAGAGCTATCATAAAAATCATCAGCTAATTTGATAGTTGACTCAATTTCATCAAAACTTTGACCAATATAGGATCTATTTTTTTTAGAATCCTCAATTACGTCTCTAGATATATTTGTTAGTTGCATAGCTATTCCAAGATCAATAGCAGACTTAAGAGAACTTTTTTTGGTTACTTTTAAAATTTTGGCCATCATCAAACCAACTGTGCCAGCCACTCGATATGAATAAATTAATAAATCTTTTTTTGAATTTAATTTAACTTTTTCTTTAATATCAGATTTGATACCATTAAATAAATCATTAACGACATTTAAAGAAATATTGAATTCATTAATTAAACTCCACATATTTTTAACAATAATATTATTAAAATTCTTTTGATTGAAATCTTTTTCAAGTTGTAAAAAATTTTTTTTTTTTTGTTCCAAGTTTTCGTCATTATCTGCGATATTGTCTACGATTCTGCAAAAATCGTATAAAGCAGAACATTTATTGTAAGTTTTCTTTGGCAAAAAGAAACCGGCCCAATTAAAAGATTTAGCATAAATAGACAAAAAATTTTTATCAGACATTAAAATATTTTATCTAAAACTTTCGCGGATGAGAGAACACCTGGCACACCAGCTCCTGGATGAGTGCCTGCTCCAACAAAATAAAGACCATCATAAATTTCTGACTTATTATGAAACCTAAAATACGCTGATTGTGAAAATTTAGGTTGTATAGAAAAGCCAGAGCCATATTTTGTATTTAAGTCTTTCTCGAAATAATTTGGTGTTAAATAAAAATCATCAACAATGTTTTCTCTTAGACCGGGCATTAAATCTTTTTGCATTTTATCAATTACTAAGTTCTTCATTTTTTCACCTTCAATATTCCAATCAATTTTTGATTGATTATTTGGAACAGGAACTAAGACATAAAAGCAGTCTTGTCCTTCAGGAGCCATAGATTTATCAGTCGCAGATGGTCTATGAAGATAGTAGCTAATGTCATTGTTTAATTTTTTTTTATCAAATATATCATCTAGATGTTCCTTATATTTATTGCCAAACTTTATTGTATGATGTTCTATCTTCTCATAGATTTTTTTTGTTCCAAAATAATAAACAAATAAACCCATTGAGTACTCCATTCTATTTTTTTTCCATTTAAATAAAAATGAATTTTTAGTATTCCCATTTAACATTTTTTCATAAACGGCAGGAGGGTCTGCATTACAAATAACATTTTGAGTGTTAATGATTGTTTGATCGACTAATTGCACACCAGTAATTTTATTTTTATCTGTAATAATTCTATTCACTTCTTTTGATTTGATTATTTTTATCCCAACTTCATTCATCAATTTTTCGAATCCTTTTATAATATTTCCAGTTCCACCCATTGAATAATGTATTCCCCATTTTTTTTCTAAGTACAAAATTAATCCATAAATTGATGTCGTAGTAAAAGGATTTCCTCCAACTAAAAGAGGGTGCATACTTAGCATTCTTCTAAGTTTTTCATTTTTTATGTAAGATGAAACTAAGGAATAAACGGATTTATAGCTTTTAAGTCTTAAAAGTGCTGGAAGTTGCTGTAACATAACAAAAGGTTTATCAAAAGGAACATCTGCAAGCTCTGTAAACCCCTTGTCAAAAATTTTCCTTGTGAATTTGACTAATTTTTCATAGCCCAGCACATCTTCTTTGGATATTTCCTCAATTTGTCTTTTCATTTCTGTTTCATCACCTGAGTAATTGAATTTTGAATTATCTTCAAAAATAAATTGATACCAAATCTTTAAAGGAGTAAGTTCTATGAAATCTTTTGGATCTTTCTTAAATAATTCAAATAACTCTTTAATTAAGTAGGGTGCAGTGATTACAGTTGGACCACCATCGTAAGTAAATCCATTTCTTTTAAATACCCTAGCTCTTCCACCTAGATCTGGATGTTTTTCGATTAAAGTTACATCATGGCCTTTTGCTCTAAGCCGAAGGGCAGCTGCTATTCCTCCAAAACCAGAGCCAATTACAATAGAATCCATGGAGTTAATTTATAGTTTTTTAAAAAAATTGTAAGCGTATTATGAGTTAATCTTTTTTAACTCCTCTTTAGTTTCATCCAAATTTTTTTGAAACAATGTATCAAGTTTTGACTTATCTACAGATGTTGAGATAATTTTTTTTACAGAATCTATAGAAATTTTAATTGACGTATTCTTAATTTCTTTAATTGCAGTTTCTTTCATTTGATTTATCTTAATTTGTGTTAAATTTTTTTTTATTTCCGATGATTTATGAAATTTATCATTTAGTTCAATGATTAAATTATCACTGTCTTTTTTTGCTTGATCTAATATTTCCTTACTTATTGATTGAGCTGTGTCTAACTTATTCTGTGCTTTATCCAGCAATAATTTAGCTTCTGTTCTAAGTGTTTCACTTTCATCAATTTCATTCTCAATGTCAGAAATTAATTTGTTAAGAATGTTGTTTACTTTGTGAGGGACCTTTAAATAAATTAACCCTCCAAAAAATACAATAAAAGAAACTGCTACCCAGAAAGTTGCATCAATTACCATAGTATTTATCTCCATTTTTTTTTGATAGATCATTAACTATTGCGGAGATGCTACTATTGTTTACCTCTGCTCCAATTATTTTTTTCAAAAGTTCAGTAGAAGTTTCAATCGCAATTTTATTTATTTTTTCAGGAGCATTTCCTTTAAGGATATCAATTTCTTGTTCAGTTTTTTCAATTTCTTCTTCAATTTGTTTATCTAAAATTTCTTTTTTAGAATTGATTTCTTTGAGAGCTTTTTCTCTTGCATTTTTAAAAATGTTTGTAGCTTCAAATTTACTTTTTAAAATTATATCTTCATATTCTTTAAGTTTTGTCTCGCTATTTTTTCTTTGTTTTTCTGCAGCCTCAATATTTTCTTGTATTTGAGATTTCCTTAATTCCAAATTAGCACTTATTTTTGGTAATATTATTTTTGATAAAACAACATACAGAATTCCAAAAGTAAGTGTAAGCCAAAATATTTGTGAAATCCAAAATTCAGGATTTAATTGAGGCATACCTCCACTTTCAGCTGCAAAAACATCTTTTAAAAAAAAGAAATTGAAAAATATCAGCTGAATAAATATTTTTTTAATCATCAATCTAAAATGCAAAAAGAATGATTAACGCAACTACTAATCCAAATAATCCTGTTGCTTCAGCTAAAGCAAAGCCCAAAAGCAAATTTGGAAATTGTTTCTGTGCAGCGGATGGATTTCTCATTGCTCCTGACAAATAGTTTCCAAAAATTATTCCAATACCAACACCGGCACCTGCTAGAGCTATTGCTGCTAAACCTGCTCCTATCATTTTTGCTGCTTCTAATTCCATTATATCCTCCTATGTTAATTAATGGTGTAAATTTAATGCATCGTTTAAATAGATACATGTTAAGATTGCAAAAACATATGCTTGAAGAAAAGCAACTAAGATCTCCAAACCAGTTAATGCAACCGAAAAACTCAGTGGAAGCCATCCACCGACTATTCCAAGACTTATTACAAAGCCTCCGAAAACTTTCATCATTGTATGACCTGCCATCATATTAGCAAAAAGTCTTACAGATAAACTTATAGGTCTACTCAAATAAGATATAATTTCAATTACCACTATCAAAGGCAGAAGAACAATTGGCACACCGCTTGGTACAAATAATCTCAAATAACCCAAGCCATGTTTGATAAACCCTATAATTGTAACCCCAATAAAAATAAATGCTGCCAAAACAAAAGTAACAATAATATGACTAGTAACAGTAAATGTGTACGGTATCATTCCGAACATGTTGCAGAAAAGTACGAACATAAATAATGAAAATATAAATGAAAAATAGGGTTTTGCTTTTGATCCAGCTGTATCGCTTATCATTTTTGATACAAACGAGTAACTAAGCTCAGCAAGAAGTTGAATTTTGTTTGGTAGTTTTGAGTTTTTTTTTGATCCTAAATTAAAAATGATTAAAATAGCTAAAGAGCTTACAACCATAAACAAACTAGCGTTTGTAAATGAGATATCAAAATTACCTATCTTAATTTCTGGACCAATTCTATATACTTCGAATTGGGTCATCGGGTTTGCTGCCATAAATCTTTATCTATTTTTGCATATTTTTTGCAGACTTAATTACATTTGTTATTCCAGCAATTACACCTACAAAAAAAAATATTAAAATTAACCAAGGTTTAGTACCAAAGGTATTGTCTAAAATAAACCCAATAATTGTCCCTACAGCCACTGCCGAGACCAACTCAGTGCTTAGCTTAAAAGCAGTGCCAATCGGCGAAGTATCTCGGTTTTTATTGTTTAAATCTCTCTTAGAGAGCCTTTTTTTTGCAATCTCTAAGCGAGTTTTAAAAGGATCTTTGGCCATCAGAATATATTAAGCAACCATACTCTCTGCTTTTTGTAAATCAACTGCAACTAATTGGCTTATACCTTTTTCAGGCATTGTAACACCGTATAATCTGTTCATTTTAGACATAGTTAGCGCGTGGTGTGTAACAATGATAAATTTTGTATTTGTAATTTTTGTAAGTTCTTCAAGCAAGCTACAGAACCTTGTTACATTGGCGTCATCTAACGGAGCGTCAACTTCGTCTAAAACACAAATAGGTGATGGATTAGTTAAAAAAACTGCAAAAACCAGCGATAGAGCCGTTAATGCTTGTTCTCCTCCAGACAATAAAGTTATAGACTGCAATCTTTTACCAGGTGGACTAACTAACATTTCTAAACCTGCTTCTAAAGGGTCATCTGAGTCTACTAATTCTAATTTCGCATTTCCACCATTAAATAATTTTGTATACACTTCATTAAATTTTCTATTAACTTTATCAAAAGCTTCAATTAATCTCTCTCTACCTTTTTGATTTAGTTCGTTTATACTATCTTTTAATTTTATTATCGCTGTAACTAAATCAGCACGATCTTGTTCCATTTTTTTTATTTCTGCTTCATATTTATTTGTCTCTTCATCAGCCTTTAAATTGACAGAACCCAATTTATCTCTCTCTTGTTTTTTTTTATCTAATAAATCTTCTTGGTTTACTGCATCGGGAAGTTCCTCTTTGCCAAACAGATTTGAATTTTCTAGAATATTTCCTTCTAAAAGGTTTAATTCTGAATTTATTCTATCAATTAAATCGTCCTTTCTCTTTTTTAATCCTTCAATAGTTGCACCTGAGCTTGCTCTTCTTTCTCTTATTTGTATAGATTGTTCTTGAATTTCATTTAATTGTGTCCTCAAAGAATCTATTTTTTGATCTGTGATATTTATTATTGACTCATTATCATTTTTTTCATTCTCAGAAATTCTTAACCCTTCAGAGATTTGACCTTTTTTTTCAGCTTGTAATTTTGGTTGATTATCTAATTTTTCTAATTGTAAAGACAATTTGCTCTTTCTCTCAGATAGTTCAGTAACCATTTTTTCAGAATTCGCTAATAAATTTTTCCAGCTTTCGATTTCTTTATCAATAATATTAATTCTTTCATTTCTTTTGATTGATTCTCTTTTTATATTCTGATTTTGACTATAGCTTTGAGCATATTCTTCGATAATTGATTTACAGTTGTCAAGTGCAGTTATTGCTTCAGTATTCTTTTTTGACTCGATTAATTCTTTTACAATATCTATTTCATTTTTTAACTTATTTTTAGCAGCTTCTAGATCTTGATTGGATTTTTTTTCTGTTTCATAATACTTTGAGTCAACTTCTATCAGATCACTTTTTTCTTCTTTAAGCCTTTTTTCATTTGAATTAGCATCAATTACAATTCCTTTTTCTCTGCCAATATCATCATCAAATGTTTTAAGTGATTTTTTTATGTTTTCTATTTCATTTTGAATTCTGGTATTTTCTTCATCCAATCCCTGAAGTTCTAAATTAAGTCTTTGAATCTTTGAAAGATTTTCAATATTTTTTTGTCTTAACGGTTCAACTTTTTCAGTTTCTAATTTAACTAAACTTTCTAGTTCGTTAATTTTCTTATTAAAACCACTTACTTCATCCTCAGCTTCGGTATTAATTTCATTCTCTACTTTTATTTCTTTATCAATTTCTAATAATTTAAGATAATATAGACCTGCTTCAATTTTTTTGATTTCATCAGATATGTTTTTATATTTAGTGGCTTCTTCAGCTTGTTTTTGAAGATTTGCCAGTTGTTTTTCTTGTTGTCTTCTAAGTTCATCAGCTCTTTTTAAGTTATTTTCAGCAGCAGTTAATCTTAATTCGGCTTCGTGTCTTCTTACATGTAGACCCGATATACCAGCCGCCTCCTCAAGAATCGCTCTTCTATCAGTTGGTTTTGCGGTAACTAAAGCACCAATACGACCTTGACTAATCATTGAGGGTGAGTGAGCCCCAGTAGAAAGATCTGCAAAAAACATTTGAGCATCTCTTGCTCTCACTTCTTTGTCATTGATGTAAAATTTAGATCCCTTGTCTTTTTCAATTTTTCTCCTGATGTTAATTTCATCTAGCTCTCTAAATTGGACAGGCCCATCTTTGCTCTCATTAAATACAGTAACCGCTACCTCAGCAATATTTTTAGATGTTTTATTTGAGGTGCCTGAAAATATTACGTCCTCCATTCCAGATCCTCGCATGCTCTTAGCAGATGTCTCTCCCATTACCCATCTAAGCGACTCTACAATATTGGATTTTCCACAACCATTAGGTCCCACAATACCGGTCAAACCACCTTCTATTAGAAAGTTGGTTTTATCAGCAAAAGACTTGAACCCATTGAGTTGGATTTTTTTAAACTCCATGGATTAACTTATATCAGTTTTTCTAATGTTTTTTTTATATTTTTGTAATTGAGGGATTTTTCAAACTTTTTATTATTAATTATTATCGTAGGAGTAGCATTTACTTTAAATTTTGTTGTACCCTCGATTCGATCATTTAAAACAAAATCTTCAATTTCTTTATTATTAATACATTTTTCGAAATCTATATTGAAGCCTTGATTTTTTACAAATTTTTTAAGATTCTCATTCATCTCATTTATATTATTTCCTTTTACCCACTCCTGTTGTTTTAAGTAAAGCTTTTCCAAAATTTCCAAACCCTGACCATCTTTACATTGAGCAATTTTTGAGGCATTGAAAGCTGCAATGTCCAGTGGAAAATGTCTAAATTCTATATTGGCTAATCCAGTATCTATATAATCTATTTTAAGTTGAGGATAAATATCTTTATGGAAATTTGCACAATGACTGCATGTTAGAGACTCATAAGCAATAATTGTTATTTTTGCATTTTTTTTTCCAGAAATTATTCGGCTAGGTTCGGCGCTAACACTTAAGGCTAAACCAAAAAAAAATAATATAAATAAATAAATTTTTTTCATTTTCCTTTAAACACTTTTGTAAACTCAAGCAATGATTTTTTAATTTTTTCATTCTTAACATTGTAAATTTTATTTTCATATTTATTTTTTGTCACATGAATTTTTAAATTCTTTTTATCATCAGAAATTTTTTGCTCATTTTCGAAACTTGAAAATTTAATTTTTTCTACAATAGTTTTCCCAAAGAAACTATTCATTCTATCTATAATTTCTGATTTTGAGTATTCCAGGTCTACCTCATGACCTCTTTTTACCATAATTAATAAAGTGCTAACCCCAAACTTATTTGAATTTTTAAATGATTTAGGATAACAAACTTTAAAAAGATTTTCTCCAGCTATAAGTTTCCAATTATTTAATGTTTCTGAATAAACTTGACCTCTATTATTGATTACTTTTTTAATATTTTTTGGCAAAGTGTCCTTAAAGGATCTTAAACCTTGAATGGTGCCCAATCTCTGCTTAATATTATTTTTATATTGCATATGAAAGAAAAGATAATAACAAAAAAAATTCTTAAATGGTACGATTTAAATAAAAGATCTTTACCATGGCGAAAAAAAGTTTCTACTCAAAAGAAACAATATTATACCCTAATAAGTGAGTTTATGCTGCAACAAACTCAAGTTACAACTGTAATTCCTTTTTTTAATAGGTTTATAAAAAATTTACCATCGATAGAGTTTCTTGCAAAAGTAAATGAAAAAAAAATAATAAAGCTTTGGGAAGGTCTTGGATATTATTCTAGAGCAAAAAATTTAAAAAAGACTGCAAAAGCTATTATTAAAAACTTTGATGGAAAATTACCTGACAATTTTGATGATTTAATAACTCTCCCTGGAATTGGAAATTACACAGCAAATGCAATTTTAGCTATTGCATTTAATAAACCTTATATTCCATTAGATGGAAATATTGAAAGGGTTTTGAAAAGATATCTTTATTTAAAGAAAGAAAAAGAAATTCAAAAAGATAATCTTATTCAAAAAAAAATTATATTTGGAACCTCTTTAAGATCTAGTGATTACGCTCAAGCTTTAATGGAGTTAGGGGCATTAATATGCAAACCTTATAAGCCGATATGCTATCAATGTCCGATTTCCAAAAATTGCAAATCGTTCAATAAGAAAGATTTTAGCTTAACTAAGATTATTAAGAAGAATAAAGATAAATATTTCATCCTTAAAGTTTATAAA
>CABWYI010000006.1 GCA_902509725.1 uncultured Pelagibacteraceae bacterium
TTTTTTTCATAAAAAAAATTTTTTACATATTTAGAAAGTATATCAATTTCAACATTTACCAAACTTCCCTTTTTAAGTTTGGATAAGTTTGTTAATTTAAATGTATGAGGAATAATCCATATTTGAAAACCTTTTTTTGTTACCTTTGATATAGTCAAAGAAATACCATTTATACTTATCGAAGCTTTTTCAATAATATTTTTTTTCTCTTTTCTATTAATTTCAAAATCAAAAAGATAAGATTTATCAATTTTTTTTATACTAATTACTTTTCCGACTGTATCAACATGTCCTTGGCATATATGGCCAGAAATTTTTTGACCATATTCTAACGGTAGCTCTAAGTTAATTTGCTCATTCATATTGATATATTGAAATTTTGATCTTTTAATGGTTTCGTTTGAGAGATAAAATTCCATTATTTTTTTATGAAGAGAAATTAAGGTCAAACACACTCCATCACAAGCAATAGATACACCAATATCTTTTTTAAATAATCTTATATCCGATCTAACAAAAATATTTATACCTTTTTGTCTTTTTAAAATTTTCTTGAGAATACCTTTGTTAAAAATAATTCCGTTAAACATTTTATCTTTTATAAATGGTAATATTGTCTTTGGCTAGGTTTGAAGTTATTTTTGACTTAATATTATATTTTTTTTTCAGTATATCATTAGAAGTGAAAATTAGGTGTTTTTTACTTTTTGATAAAATTTTAGAGCCTTTAAAAAGATAAAATTCATCTACCAACCTTAAATTTAGTAAACTTTTAGTTAATTTATCCCCTCCTTCGATCAATAAATGTCTAACACCCATGGAAAATATTTTTTTTAAAACAAAAATTAGATTTAATCTTTTCTCGGTATCTAATTTTATCTTGATTAGTAATATTCCTTTTTTTTTTAAAATTTGTTCTTTTGAAATTTTATTTGAGTTATGAAAAATTATTGTATTCTTATTTCTAGAAGATTTAAAAATATAGCTACTAAATTTAATATCTAAATTTTTATCAAGAATAATTCGTTTCAAGGAATAATTTTTAAAGTTTTTCAGGCGACTATCTAATCTAGGATTGTCTACATTGAGAGTATTAATCGAAATCATTATCGCATCATTTTTAAATCTTAAATAATGAGATATTTTATCTGATAATTTATTTGTTATTCTTTTTGTACCCTTGCTGTAAATAAGTTTATTTTTTGAAACAGCTATTTTTGCTGTAACAAATGGTAATTTATATATTCTGTTAACAAAATATGATTTATATAAATCTAAAACCTCTTTTTTTAAAAGACCAGTTTTAACTTTAATATTTTTCTTGGTTAAAATCTTAAAACTTTTTCCTTTTACTTTTTTATCTATATCATTTATTGAAAAAATAATTTCTTTAATACCACTTTCAATTATTTTTTTTGTACAAGGTGGAGTTATTCCATAGTGATTGCAAGGTTCAAGAGTTACATACATTTTTGAACCCGATAAGTTTTCAAATGCATTATTAATTGCATTTGTTTCAGCGTGAGGTCGACCATTAAAACCTGTTTGACCAATTGAAATTATTTTTTCATTTTTTACTATTAAACACCCTACAGAGGGGTTTTTGCCGGTTAATCCTATTCTTGCTTTTGCCAAATTAATGGCAATTTTCATAAAATTTTTATCTTTAAATGTAAATTTATCTTTTCTTGTAGACATCTAGTTTGTCCACAAATTGTACGAAATCTTTTTCTTCTCTAAAGTTTCTGTATACAGATGCAAATCTTACGTAAGCTACTGGATCAAGCTCCTTCAAACCTTCCATAACCATTGTTCCAATTGTGTTGGTTGATATCTCGCTCTGACCTAATTCCTCAAGTGATCTAGATATTCGACTTATAAATTTTTCTGTAGTCTCGGTATCTATTGGTCTTTTTTTTAATGCTATAAAAATTGATTTTGCAAGTTTATCTCTGTCAAATGCAGATTTTCTTCCATTTTTTTTTATAACCATAATTTCTCTATATTGAACTCTTTCGAAAGTTGTAAATCTAGCGCCACAAACACACAATCTTCTTCTTCTTATAGCAGTACCATCTTCAGTTGGTCTTGAGTCTACAACTGAAGTCTCGCCTTTCTTGCATATTGAACAAATCATTTATTGAGATTTTTATAAATTGGAAAATTCGAACATAAACTGATAACTTCTTTTCTAACTTCATCTTCAACCTGAGAATTATCATTAGGATTTTTTGACAAACCCTTAATAACTTTAGTTATCAATTCTCCAATTTTTTCAAACTCTTTTAAACCAAAACCCCTAGTAGTTGCTGCTTGAGAACCCAATCTAATACCAGAAGTGATCATCGGGCTCTCGGCGTCAAATGGAATTCCATTTTTATTACAAGTAATATTTGCTCTACATAAACTTTCTGAGGCCAAATTACCTTTTACACTGAATGGTCTTAAATCAACTAACATTAAATGTGTATCTGTTCCACCTGAATAAATTTTGAAACCATTGTTTTTAAGTGTTTCAGCTAATATTTTTGCATTAGCTAAAACATTTTTAATATAAGTTTGAAACTCAGGTTTTAGAGCTTCAAAAAAACCAGCTGCTTTTGCAGCAATGATGTGCATTAAAGGTCCACCCTGATATCCAGGAAATACTGCGGTATTAAATTTTTTACCTAACTCCTCGTCATTAGATAATATTATACCTCCTCTTGCACTTCTAAAAACTTTATGTGTTGTAGATGTTACAACATGAGCATAATCACACGGGTTTGGATATCCTTTGCCTGCAACTAAACCAGAAAAATGCGCCATATCAACCATTAGATATGCTCCAACTTTATCTGCAATTTCTCGAAATCTTTTAAAATCTATAACTCTTGAATAAGCACTACCTCCAGCTATAATTAACTTAGGCTTATGTTCCAACGCTAACTTTTCAACATTGTCATAATCAATAAGTTCAGATTTCTTATCTACATCATAACTTATTGCATTAAACCATTTTCCAGACATTGAAATTTTTAACCCATGCGTGATATGTCCACCGGAGTTTAAACTCATTCCCAAAAAAGTATCATTTGGCTTTAAGAGAGCCAAGAATACAGCTCCATTAGCTTGAGCGCCAGAATGAGGTTGAACATTTGCGTATTTACAATTAAATAATTTCTTTATTCTTTCAAGCGCTAAATCTTCAGCTACGTCTACATGCTCACATCCGTTATAATATCTTTTTCCTGGATATCCTTCAGCATATTTATTTGTAAGAACAGATCCTTGCGCTTCTAGAACTGCTTGCGAAACAATATTTTCAGAAGCAATTAATTCAATATGATTTTGTTGTCTTATTAATTCATCGTTTATAGCTTTAAATAAATCTGGATCTGTTTCAGATAAACTTTTTTCGAAAAAATCTTTATAATTAGAATTTATATATTTAATTTCACTAGACATATTATTTATATTTTTTTAATCCTTTTGTTGTGCCTACCACCTTCAAATTTCGTATTAATAAAAGCTTCAATACATTTAAATGCAGTATCTTTTTTTGTCAATCTAGAACCTAATGTAATAATATTTGCGTTGTTATGCAATCTAGATAATTTTGTATTTTTTACAGAATAACACACGGCAGCTCTTATTTTTTTGTGCTTATTTGCTGCCATTGACATGCCCATGCCTGATCCACACACTAATATACCTATATTTTTACTATTATTACTTACATTTTTACAAAGTTTATGCGCATATTCTGGGTAATTCACTGATACCTCTGAGTTATATGTTCCTAAATCTTGAAAAACATATTTTTTAAAAAATTTTTTTTTAATTTGTTCCTTTAATTTAAAACCAGCATGATCAGATGAAATAAATATTTTTTTCAAATTAATTAAAATTATAATTTAAAATACAGGCTACCAAATGGATTCTATTTTCTTCTCCTCCATTAAAAGCATTATGATATTTTGTGTTATTTGTAATCCAAACTGAACCATCTGCAGGCATATGTTTGGCAACATTGTCGATAACCATGATAGAACCAGGGTTAGTTATTATGGGAATATGCAATCTTGGCTCAGGATCTCTATGCCAACTTAAAGTAGATCTCGGCTCTTTTAACAAAACTCTAACTCTACCTAACTTATATTTTGAAGATAAAGTGTCATACACTTCTTTAAAATAAGTATTTTTATAATCATCTATAAATTCGCAATATGCAGACTCATTGATCATTTCATCTCTCATAGCTTCTTTTCCTGACGCATCAGGTTTTGTCCAGAATACACCTCTAGCTTTGCTTCCTTTTATTGAGTCAGGATCACCAGGTATTTGTGTTAAAGAAATTGCACCAAAATTCGATACACCATCAACACCGGTAAACCCCTTGATAGATAAGATTTCTTCATAAGCTTTCTGAAGTTTATTTATGTCAAATTTAACATCTTGTTTTTGAAAATCATTAAAATTTAAATTCATTTTTAAATACTGTCTCCTTAAATAATTTAATATCCTTTTTAAGATATATTTGTATATTACATTTGTCGCATTAATTAAATAAATTTAAACATGATTATAGGAAAATACCCGAGCCTAAGACTTAGAAGAGGTCGAAAAACAGACTGGTCTAGACGATTAATTGCAGAAAATACTTTAACACCAAATGATTTTATTCTGCCAATTTTTTTAGTAGAGGGTAAAAATAAAAAACAACTCATCAAAACAATGCCTGGCGTTTATAGATATAGCTTGGATAAATTAAATCCGATAATTGAAAAAGCAATCAAAATAAAATTACCTATGGTAGCTTTATTCCCTTGTACAGAAAAAAAAAAGAAAAATGAACTTGGGACTGAGGCATTAAATGAAAATAATCTAGTTTGTAGAGCGATAAGACAAATCAAAAAAAAATATAAAAATCAAATTGGTATAATGAGTGATGTTGCTTTAGATCCGTATACTTCACACGGACATGATGGACTCCTTAAATCAGGTTACGTGATTAATGATAAAACAAATGAAATATTAATAAATCAATCATTATTACAAGCTCAAATGGGTTGTGATGTTATCGCGCCCTCAGATATGATGGATGGAAGAATTGGAAAAATAAGAAAATCACTTGATCAAAATGGATACGAAATGACACAAATACTTTCGTATGCTGTAAAATATGCATCTAGTTTTTATGGTCCGTTTCGTGATGCTGTTGGTTCTAAAAAACTTTTATCTGGGAATAAAAAAACTTATCAGATGGACTTTAAAAATTCTGACGAAGCTATTAGGGAGGTCGCCTTGGACATAAAAGAAGGAGCAGACATGGTAATGGTAAAACCTGGCTTGCCGTATTTAGATATCATAAATAAAGTTAAAGAAAATTTTAAGATTCCTGTTTTGGCGTATCAAGTTTCAGGTGAATATGCGCTTTTATCTAATGGTTTAAATAAAGGACTTGTAGATGATAAGGTAATCTTGGAAAGCCTAATGGCATTTAAAAGAGCTGGGGCAAACGCAATAATCAGTTATTATGCTGATAGGTTAGATGAAATTCTTTAATGACTATCTTAAAGTATTTATAAATTCTGCCCTACTCAAGGGTTGATTTAAATTGTTAGGTTTTAAGATTGTTTTATCCAAATAATCACCGACTAATTTTAAACCACTTATTAATGTAAATATATCTTTTTCAATTATCTCTTTATCAATTAAAAAATTAGGAATTATCTTTTTTTCAGTTTTTGACTTTGAGGTATACTGAATTTTATTATCTACAGTAATTTTAACCACTAAATTTTTTAATTCCAGATCATAACCAAGTATTTTAAATAACTCGAGTTCCCAAAGTATATAATTCTTAATCCAATCATCAGATTGCAATAAAGAGTAAAAATTTATAATCAATTTATAAACATCTTTATTATTTTGATATTCGGCGGTCAAAATTTTAACTAGACTCATTGCAGATGAAATACAGGATAATTTTTGCTTACTATCAAAATATAAAGGCGATAAAGCCTCTTGAATTTCTATTTTAAAATAACCTGCTCGATTCTCAGTTTTTGAATTGTAATTAACATAAATCTTATTTCCAATCTGAAGATAATTCTTTATTTTTTTTGATGTTCCACCAAAAATTATACCGGAAACCTTGCCATGATTTTTGGTATAAATTTCTGATATTAATGAGTTTTCATTGTATCTATTCTTCGAAAGTAAAAAACCTGTATCGTCCCAATTCATTTTTTCTTAATATTTTTTAAACATAAAATTGCAGCGTTCTGTTCTGCATCTTTTTTTGAATTTCCCTCTGAAATATAAAATTTTGTATCGATTAATTTTACTCCAATTTTAAAAAGTGGTTTATGTTTTGGACCTGTGTTTGATATAACTTTATATATAGGAAGTTTTTTAAATTTTTTTAAAGAAATTTCTTGTAACATAGTTTTTGCATCAATCTTAGTAACAACACTATCTTTAATATGAGTTGACCATAAATCTAAAACAACTTTTTCAACAATATTAAAACCTTTCTCAAGATAAATTGACCCTATTAATGCTTCACAACTGTCAGCCATAACCTTATCTTCTATGTTTTCAATATTATTTTTCTTGTTCAAGGTTAATATATATTTATTAAGATTAATTGATTTGGCTACATCTAAACAAGTTTTCTTGTTAACTAATGATGCAAATTTTTTATCCAATATACCTTCTTTTTCATTTGGATAAATTTCTAAAAGTTTTTTTGAAATAATAAGGCCTAAAACACGATCACCTAAGAATTCAATTTTTTCATAATTTTTTTCCCTATCATAACTTTTATGGGTTAAAGATCTAACTAATAAATCTTTATTTTTAAAGTTAACTTTAATTTTTTTTTCTAAAGAATTATAGTCTATTTTCATTAATATATTTTTTTAAAAAAACGACTTAATCTAATTGTCTCATTCCATTTCCAAAAAAAGAAAATACTTCCTTTTCTTTTATCTGATGAAAAAAAAATAAACTGAACTTTGCCAACAAGATTTTTCTTATTCACATAGCCAACACTGGTTAAATATCTGCTATCTTTGGAACAATCTCTATTATCACCCAAAAAAAAGAAGTGATCGTCCGGAACATAAAAAGGATCAGAATTTTGATAAGGGAAATTTTTTAGATAAACACTTTGATAGGTTTTTTCATTTGGTAATATTTCTTCAAATGTAAAAACTTTTATAGTGTTATCTCCACAAAAAATTTTATCATTAGTAGATATTTTTGATTTAATTACTTCACTATTATTTATATATAAATTAGAGTTTATAAATTGAATTTTATCACCTGGCATACCAATTAATCTTTTTACGTAATCTGTTCTATTATCAGCCGGAGTTTTGAAGACAACAACATCACCTCTTTTTGGTTCATTGTAGAAAATTCTATTTTTGATTATTGGTGGACTAAAAGGTAAAGAGTGTTTGCTGTAACCATATGAATATTTTGTAACAAAAATTCTATCACCAACTAATAAATTTGGCTCCATGGAAGATGAGGGAATATAAAATGGTTGAATGAGGAAAGATCTTATTACTAGGGCTATAAAAAGAGCATAAATTAGTGTTTTTGTGTTCTCTATTATAAATTTCTTAGTTATCATTTTTTTTGAATAATCGTAAATGCTATTGAATAATCTTTTTCGTCAGTTAATGATAGAAATAAATCGTATTTTTTTACTTTAAATTTTTTAATAATAATATTGTCAATCTTTTTTGATTTCAAAAAAAAGGGTTTTCCCATCTTGTTATTTAGGATTTCGATATCTTTAAAATTTAAGTTTTTTCTAATTCCTGTACCAAGGGATTTTGCCAATGCTTCTTTTCCAGCAAAGCGTTTTGCGAAGTAATTAATCTTATTTGACTTATTTTGAGAAATTTTAATTTCATTTTTGCTAAAAGTTCTTGTGATAAATCTTTTATTACTAATTAAATCCTTAATTCTTTTGTTCTTAATAATATCAACGCCAATTCCTAATATCTTCATGTTATTAGTTAATAATCTTTTTAAATTTATTGATTACTGATCGTAGACCATAAAAAATAGACTCACCTATTATATAGTGACCAATGTTAAATTCTTTAATTTCTTCAATATTTGATAATAATTTACAAGTTTTATAATCCAGTCCATGACCGGCATGAACCTCGATACTAAGATCATTTGCTAAAAGCGAACATCTTTTTATTTTCTTTAGTTCACTTGAATACTTTTTTTTATTTTTGACTAAATTTGCCAAATATCCGGTATGTATTTCAATACAATCAACATCTAATCTTTTTGAAATCTTAATATCTTCTATTGACGGATTTATAAATAGACTAGTTCTAATTTTATTTTTTTTAAATTTTGAAATAATCTTTTTAAGATTATTCTGATTTTTTTTTAAATTTAAACCGCCCTCAGTTGTTATTTCTTTTCTATTTTCAGGTACTATACAGATAAAATCTGGTTTAATTTTTAAAGCTGTGTTTACAATTTTATGATTGGAGGAAATTTCTAAATTAACTAAGAGATTTTTTATAGAACAAATATCTTTTGCATCTTTATCATTAATATGTCTTCTGTCTTCTCTTAAGTGTATTGTGATTGAATTAGCCCCCGCTTTTTTTGCAAATTTAGCTGCGTCATAAGGATTTGGATGATGTTCTCCTCTAGCATTTCTTAATGTTGCCACATGATCAATATTTACACCCAGTCTTTTCACTTTAAAAATCTACTTCCAGGCATACTAATCGGCACCATTTTTAAATCAGAGGGCAAATTTTTTTTTTTATAAGTTGGCACATTAATTTTAAGGTGTGAAATAATTTGTTTCTTGATTTTTAAAGATTTTTTAGTTGATCTATCAATTATTGTCGCAAAGCCTAATAATTTAGCTTTACTTTTTTTGATTAAACTTACGCATTCAAGTGAAGATTTTCCTGTAGTAATTACATCCTCAATAATAAGAACATTTGCCCCTTTTTTAATACTAAACCCTCTGCGCAAGGTAAACTTACCATTAATTCTCTCACAAAAAATTGTCTCTTTTTTTAATAATTTACCAATTTCATAACCAATTATCACTCCTCCCATCGCTGGAGCTAAAATTAAGTCAATGTTTTTAAATTTTTTTTTAATCTTATTTGCTAGAGATTTACAGATTTTTTCAGCTTTTGAGGGAAAGCTTAAAAGTTTAGCGCATTGTATATATTTTGAAGAATGCAATCCAGATGATAAAATAAAATGCCCCTCTAATAAAGCATTAGTTTTTTTTAAAATATCTAAGGATTTTTTGTGTGAAAGCATTTCTTTTATCTTCGTGTCTAATTATCTTAAATTTTATACCTTTTTGCTTGAGCTCTGCAATAAAATTAGTAAAATTTTTTAAATCTTTAATAATTAATTGAAATTTAAAATTTATATAATGAGGGTTTTTGCCTGCCATCTCTAAGTTTGATATATTTAATTTGTGTTGACCTATTAATGAACTAACATTTCCTAATTGACCAGGCTTATCTGGTAAAGATATCCATAATGTAGTGTTGTATTTCTTTATTCTTTCTTGCTTTCTCTCACCTCTCTCATGCCAATATCTTCTTATAGCTGCTCTAGCTTTTCCTGTTTTTGTTGTTGGAATCCAATGAAGTGATGGCGACTGATTTTTTGATGTAATTATATTTATTCTATCTCCATTTCTTAAAATTGTTTGTAGTTCACTTTTATTACCATTTACTTCACAGCCGATTGCTGTATCTCCTATTTTTGTGTGAACAGCGTAAGCAAAATCAATTGCTGTGGCATCTTTAGGCAATTTAATGACTGATCCTTTTGGAGTAAAACAAAAAACATTTTCTTGAAACATTTGAAGTTTTGTATATTCATATGAATGTTCAGGGTTTTCATTCTTTTCAATAATCTCCACAAGATCCTTAAGCCAATCGTACTCTTTCCATGTTAAGGAATTAAATTTTTCAGAAGACTTATATTGCCAATGAGAAGCTATTCCTCTTTCAGCAAATTCATGCATCTCTTTTGTTCTAATTTGGATTTCAATAGGTTTTTTATTAGAACCGATAACTGCGGTGTGAATTGATTTATAACCATTTATTTTTGCTGATGAAATATAATCTTTAAATTTACCTGGTATACAATTATATTCTTTGTGTAAAATTCCTAAAGTTTTATAACAATCATCAATACTATTTAAGATAATTCGAAAACCAATGATGTCAGTAATTTGTTCTAATGAAACTCTTTTTTTTTGAACTTTTCTCCAAATTGAAAAAGGAGTTTTTTCTCTTCCATGAATTTTGCAATTGATATTATTTTGAATTAATAAATTATTAAGTTCTACTGATAATGTCTCAAAGATATCTTTTTTATCAAATTTAATTTCATCAAGTCTTTTTTGTATTAGAGATCTGGCTTGATTATTTAAAATTTCAAAAGAAAGATCTTCTAATTCATCTCTAATACGATGCATTCCCATTCTATTAGCGAGTGGAGCGTAAACCTCCATTGTTTCTTGAGAAATTCTTTTTCTTTTTTCTTCATTATTTATAGCTTTGATTGTTCTCATGTTGTGTAATCTGTCAGCGATTTTTACCAATAAAACTCTAATATCTTTTGAGGTTGCTAAAATTAATTTTCGGAAATTTTCTGCTTTAGAATTAGATGAAGCAGTGTTTTCTAGAACCGATATTTTGGTAACCCCATCAACAAGATCAGCAACCTCATTACCAAACTCACCTTTAATTGTCTCGTAAGTGGCAAAAGTGTCTTCTATAGTATCATGCAATAAACCCGTTGTAATAGTCGCGCTATCTAATTTTAATTCTGTTAAAATATTTGCAACTTCAATGGGATGAACAGAATACGGATCTCCTGAAGCTCTCTTCTGATTACTATGAGCCTTTACGGCAAAATCATAAGCCTTATTTAATCTCTCTGGATTTAGAAATTTATTATAAACTTTTACTTTATTAATTAATTCTTCAGAATTGAGCATTTCTCATTATAGCATTAATTTAGATTTGTTTAATAGATCTTATGTCTTTATTTTTTAATAAGTTGATCAATTCTTTTATATGAAACTTTGATTCTGGATGCGTCCAATTTTTGCTAATTTCAAACAAAGGTATTAGGACAAAATTCCTCTCACTCAGACGTGGATGTGGCAAATTGATTTTTCCCGAAAATCTAAGGCCTTTATAATCAAGTATATCTATATCACAAACTCTTGGGTGGTTTTTAGGGGTTTTTTTTCTGCCAAGTTTAATCTCAATTTTTTTGCATATTTCTAATAATTTAATTGGCGGTAAAGACGTGGAGACTTTAATAACGATATTTAGAAATTTAGGGTAATGGGAATTTGGCCAAGATAATGACTCGTAAAAACTTGAGGTGGAAACTAGCTTAATACCGTTTTGATATAATTCAATTTTAGCTTTATCAATATTTTTTTTCTTATTTCCTAAATTAGACCCTATTCCAAGATAAATATTTTTAACTGGTTTTTCTAACATATCTAGCTCTATCACGACTCCAATCTCTATTTTTTTTTGTAGCCCTCTTATCAAATTGCTTTTTTCCCTTAGCTATAGCAAGTTCAATTTTAGCTTTACCCTTTTTAAAATACATTTTTGTCGGCACTATTGTAAAACCATCTCTCTGTATTTTACCAATAAGTTTATTTATTTCTCTTTTATTAAGAAGTAATTTTCTTTCATCCATTGGTTTATGATTAGAATAGCTTGCTTGTTTATAAGCAGAAATATGAGAATTAATTAATACAAGTTCACCATTTTTTTCTACAGCATATGAATCTGCAATATTAACTTTACCGTCCCTAATAGATTTTATTTCCGAACCTTTCAAAACAATACCTGCCTCTAGCAAATCTTCAAAAAAATAATTATAGCTAGCTTTTCTGTTTAAACATATTATTTTTAAACCAGAATTGGTTTTTTTTTTCATTAAATTAATTTGGCAGACTTAAGAGCTTTTTTAACAATATTTTTTGTTGATTCCGTTATTTTTACTAATGGTAATCTTACATCATCTTCACACAAATTTAATAATTTAGCTGCATACTTAACTGGACTCGGATTGCTTTCAACAAACATGGCATGATGAAGGGGTTGTAAAATTTGATCTAACTTTTGAGCTTCTTTAATTTCTTTGCTGTCTTTTGTGAGTGAAAATTTTTGAAAATCAGAACAAAGTTTTGGGGCAATGTTTGCTGTTACACTTATAGCCCCATTTCCACCTCTTTTATTAAATTCAAAAGCATTATCATCATTTCCAGTTAACTGAAGAAAATCTTTACCTAGTTTTTCCAATGTTTGATTAACCCTGTTAAGATCTCCTGTGGCATCTTTTACTCCAATTATATTCTTTAATTCGTAAAGTCTTGCCATTGTCTCAACCGACATATCAATCACAGATCTGCCAGGGATATTATAAATTAATATTGGAATTCCACATTTGTCATTTATTGATTTATAATGCTGATATAGACCCTCTTGAGTTGGTTTGTTATAATAAGGAGTGACAATTAGGGCACCATTAGCTCCAATTTTTTCAGCATGTGTTGTTAATGAAATAGCCTCCTCTGTAGAATTTGACCCTGTGCCCGCAAATACTGGGATTTTACCATCACTTTCTTTCACACACAATTCAATTACTTTTTCGTGCTCATCATGACTTAAAGTCGGAGATTCACCTGTTGTACCAGCTGGAACTAGACCATTAGTACCATTTTTGATATGAAAATGAATCAACTTGATGTAAGTATCTTCATCAAGTTTGTCATTTTTAAATGGAGTAACTAAAGCTACATTTGAACCTTTAAACATAAATACTTATAACATAGTTTATAGATTCATGTAGCAAAAGATTATGTCGAAAAAATTCTTATTTTTAATCAGTTTAATTATATTTTTAAATCCTATTGATTTTGTTTTAGCTGACATAATACCCTTAAAAAAACCTTCACAAACTAAAGAAGTTAAAGAACAGAAATTATTAATCGATGTGCTAAAACCTTTGCCAAAACCAACGGTAACAAAAATCATAATAAAAGAAAAAAAAGACCCTCAGAAAAAGGTTGTTGTTAAGAAAGAAAAAAGTTTAGATATAGTTTTACCTAAAAAGAAACCTTCAATACCTGGGTCAAAAAAAGGTAAAACAGCCAAAAAATCAAAATATTACAGTAAAAAAGACTTTGCTCTTGCAAAAAAAGCTATTTCTGAAATGAAACAAGCCAAATGGCCTAATGCATTAAAAACAGCAAAAAAAGCTAAAGATAAGTCAATTTATAATTTCATTCAATGGAGGCACTTGCTTACAAGAGGCAATAAAGCTTCTTATTATGATTATAAAACATTTATAGACTTAAATAAGGATTATCCAAGAATTGGAAGAGTTAAATACTTAGCAGAACATAAACTTTCAACGGACTTAGTTTCTCCTCAAAAAATAATTGAATGGTTTAATTCTAGTGAACCTTTAAGTGGTTTTGGCAAAATGATACTTGGTGAAAGTTTTATTCTAAATGGAAATTCACAAAAAGGAACTTATCTAATTAAAGAAGGATGGATTACTGCAGAACTGAATAAATCTGAGCTTAGATTTTATCGAAAAAAATTTAAAAAATATCTGAATGCTGATGATTATATTAAAAGAGCAGATTATCTCGCCTGGAACAATAAATATTGGGATTTAAAAAGATTACTGAGATATTTGCCAAAAGATTATGAATTACTATACACGGCGAGACAATTGTTAATGAGCAAATCTTATGGTGTTGATAGTGCTATATCAAAAGTTCCAGATAAATTTAAAGATGATGCTGGTTTAAATTATGACAGATTAAAATGGAGAAGAAAAAGAGGTAGAGTTGACAGTTCATTAGAGATATTACTTAAAATTAAAAATACAAAAGATTATCTTGTTAGGCCTGATAAATGGTGGATTGAAAGAGAAATTATTTCAAGATCTTTAATTTACAAGAAAAAATATGAATTAGCTTATAAGATTTCAAGTAATCATGCATTATCAGAAGGTCCTGAATATGCAGCCGCAGAATGGATGAGCGGATGGATTGCTTTAAGTTTTTTAAACGATCCTTTGATAGCTAAAGAACATTTTGAAAATTTTTACAACAATGTTGGTTATCCTATAAGTACATCCAGAGGAGCCTATTGGTTGGCTAAAACTTATCAAAAATTAAACAAACAAGATCTAGCAACAGAATGGTTTGAAAAAGCAGCTAAATTTTTAACAACATATTATGGGCAATTAGCTTTTATGGAACTTGACTCAAATAAAACTTTTGCACTTTCAAAAGATAAAGAGGTGTTGAAAGATTATAGAGAATCATTCTTCAAAAAAGAATTAGTAAAAACAATTTATCTTCTTGATGAACTTAATGAAGACAAATATACAAAACATATTCTAAGACATCTAGCTAATGATGATATTGATAGTGGAAGTGAAATATTGGCGGCAGAATTAGCAACTAATATTGATAGATTTGATTTTGCGATTCAAATTGCCAAAATAGCTTCTTATGAAAAAAGATTTCATAATAAATTTAACTATCCAATTATAAGTACACCTAATTTTATAAATGGAAGAAAAATACCTGAAACTGCATTTATATTATCAATTATTAGACAAGAAAGTGAATTTGATTTAAGTGCAAATAGTCATGCTGGGGCTAAAGGACTAATGCAACTAATGCCTTACACGGCTAAATTAGTTGCTAAACAGGCAAATCTTCCATATTCAAAATCAAGATTAACAAAAGATTCTGAATATAATATTAACCTTGGCTCTCATTACATCGCTGGTTTAATACTTGAATATGATGGTGTCTATCCTTTTGCTATTGCAGCTTATAACGCCGGTCCTAAAAGAGTTAGGTATTGGAAAAAAATAAATAAAAATCCTCAAAAAAATCAAATAAGTTATGTAGACTGGATTGAATTAATTAAATTTAAAGAGACTAGAAATTATGTTCAAAGAGTGCTGGAAAACTATAATGTCTATCGCTATATTTTAGAGCAAAAGCCAATTTCTATGAAAAATTTCTTTAAGGATGAACCATTGTATTAAAACTGGCGGAAGAGGAGGGATTCGAACCCTCGGTACAAGTTTCCTCGCACGGTCATTTAGCAAACGACTGGTTTCAGCCTCTCACCCACTCTTCCAAGAAATTTGTCGCCCCCGATTGTATTGAATAATCAATATTAATAAAGTATTTATTCAATAAATATGAAAAATAAGTACTCAATATTTTCACTTATCAAGAATGCTTTTTCTTATCATGAAAACTGGGAAAAAGCTTGGAAAGACCCTGTTCCAAAAAAAGAATATGACACCATAATTATAGGTGGAGGTGGACATGGTTTAGCAACAGCATATTACCTAGCTAAAAAACATAATATAAAAAATATTGCTGTAGTAGAAAAAGGTTGGATTGGTGGAGGCAATACAGGAAGAAATACAACAATAATAAGATCCAATTATTTATGGGATGCTAGCGCTGGTTTATATGATCATGCTTTAAAAATTTGGGAGGGCTTATCACAAGAATTAAATTATAATGTTATGTTTAGTCAAAGAGGAGTTATGAATCTAGCTCATAATCTACAAGATGTTAGAGACTTGAAAAGAAGAACTCATGCTAATAGATTAAATGGAATTGACGCTGTTTATTTGAATACTGAACAAGTTAAAAAATTTTGTCCAATAATAAATACATCGCCTGATATTCGTTATCCAGTTTTAGGTGGTACTTTACAAAGAAGAGCTGGGACTGCTAGACACGATGCTGTTGCATGGGGTTATGCGAGAGGTGCTGATGAAATGGGTGTTGATATTATACAAAACTGTGAAGTCAAAGGAATTAAACGTAATGGTGATACTGTTGAAGGTATTGAAACAACAAAAGGGTTTATTAAAACAAAAAAAATAGGCGTTGTAGCAGCAGGACACTCTAGTGTAATAGCTAATATGGCTGGTTTGAAATTGCCTTTAGAAAGTAAACCTTTACAAGCTTTAGTATCTGAGCCTGTTAAACCAATTATTGATACCGTAGTTATGTCAAATGCTGTTCATGCCTATGTAAGTCAATCAGATAAAGGTGAGTTGGTTATTGGTGCAGGGACAGATGATTATGTTTCTTATTCTCAAAAAGGAAGTCATGATATTGTTGAAGGAACTTTAAATGCAATATTAGAATTATATCCAATATTTAGTCGAATGAGAATGCTTCGTCAATGGGGAGGTATTGTTGATATTTGTCCTGATGCTAGTCCAATAATTAGTAAAACATCTGTTAAAGGTTTGTATTTTAATTGTGGCTGGGGAACTGGCGGATTTAAAGCGACTCCTGGATCTGGAGATTTGTTTGCTCATACGATAGCAAATGATGAGCCACATAAACTTAATGCTGCATTTAATATAAATAGATTTGTAAGTGGTGACCTTGTTGATGAACATGGTGCAGCAGCTGTAGCACACTAATGTTTGTTATTAATTGTCCTTTCTGTGGAGAACGTGAACATAGCGAATTTAAGGCTGGTGGTGAAGCTCACATAGTTAGACCAAAACAACCAACTGAATTAAGTGATGATGAATGGGCTGAATATTTGTTCATGAGAAAAAATATCAAAGGTATCCAATTCGAAAGATGGAATCACGCTCATGGTTGCAGAAAATGGTTTAATATGGTTCGAGATACTTCGAATGATGAAATTAAAGCAGTTTATAAAATGGGTGAAAAACCACCAATAAAATAAAATGACAAAAAATCTTAGAGTTAAAACAGGAAAAGCAATTGACGAAACTTACAGAATTTCATTTAAATTTAATGGAAAAACTTATTATGGTTTTAAAGGAGATACGCTTTCCTCTGCATTATTAGCAAACGATGTTCATTTAGTTGGTAGAAGTTTTAAATATCATAGACCAAGAGGTATAATGACAGCTGGTTCAGAAGAGCCAAATGCTATCGTTCAGCTTCATGACAAGTCTTCTAGAACAGAACCAAATGTTAGAGTAACAGAAGTTGAAATTTATGAAGGTTTAGAAGCGTCCAGTCAAAATTGTTGGCCAAATGTAAAATTTGATATTGGTGGAATAAATAATTTTTTATCACCTCTTCTTCCTGCAGGTTTTTACTATAAAACTTTTATGTGGCCCGCTAGTTTTTGGGAAAAATATGAATATTTCATAAGAAAATCTGCTGGATTAGGAAAATCACCTACTGAACCAGATCCTGATGTATATGAACATAAATACATCCATTGTGATGTTTTGGTAATAGGATCGGGTATTTCAGGTATCATGGCAGCAAAAATAGCTGCTAAAAATGGATTTAAAACTCTTTTAGTTGATGAAAAACCAAATCTTGGAGGATCAACTATTTACCAAAATTCAGATTATTTCAAAATTAACAATCAAAATTCATGTTCATGGTTAGAAAAAGAAATAAATGAAATTAAAAAATTAAAGAATTTAGAAATAAAAACAAGAACAAGTGTTGCAGCTTATCATGGATATAATTTTTTATTAGCTCGTGAAAATCTTACTGATCATTTACCAATTGAACAAAGAAAAGATAAAACAAGACATAAACTGCTTAAAATAAGAGCAAAAAAAGTAATCTCAGCCACAGGTTCTATAGAGAGACCAATGATATTTGACAATAACGATAGACCTGGAATTTTGCTTTCATCAGCAATTAAGAAATATGTTGACTTTTTTGGGGTAGCATGTGGTGAAAAAAATATTCTTTTTACTAATAACGATAGTGCATATGAAACAGCAATTACTTTAATTCAAAAAGGAATAAATATTGAAGCAATTGTAGACAATAGAGAAGAGGTGGACTCTAAATTACTTTATGAAGTTGAAAAAAATAATATTAAAATTTTCAAGGGCTATACAGTAACAGATACATTCGGCTATAAAAGAATTAACAAGATTTCTATAAAACAATTATCTAAAGATGGTCAAAAGGTAGTTGGCTCTAAAATAAGTTTATCTTGTGATTGTCTTGGAGTTTCTGGTGGATGGACACCTGCAGTTCATTTATTTACACAATCCGGTGGAAAATTAAAATTTAGAGAAGATGATCAAGTTTTCATTCCAAACATATACCCATCAGATCAATTAAGTATTGGTTCATGTAATGGAGATTTTACTTTAGATGAAATTTTGATAAATACACCAAAATCTTTAAAAAAATTTTTAAATATAAAAAATACTGAGTATGAGAATTTAGAAGTTATATCTTCAACCAATAAATCAAAAAGAAATATTTGGTTGTTACCATCAGATAAAGTTCTAGGTAAAACAAAATCATTTGTGGATTATCAAAATGATGCTACTGCAAAAGATATTAAATTAGCATTAAGAGAAGGTTTTAGATCAATTGAACATGTAAAAAGATACACAACCACTGGAATGGGAACAGACCAAGGTAAATTAGGTAATATGCATGCGCTTGGAATTATTTCTGAAACAGCAGGTGCAAAAATGGGTGAATTAGGCACAACTACTTTTAGACCACCCTACACTCCTTTAACTTTTGGAACAATAGTTGGGAGAAACGTTGGAGAATATTTTGATATATTTAGAAAAACTCCAATTCATAATTGGCATGAGAAAAATAAAGCTGAATTTGAAAATGTAGGTCAATGGAAACGAGCTTGGTATTATCCAAAAGAAAATGAGAATATGCACCAGGCAGTTCAAAGAGAAAGTAAAGCAGCAAGAGAAAGTGCTGGAATTTTAGATGCATCGACTCTTGGT
Source organism: uncultured Pelagibacteraceae bacterium (assembly GCA_902509725.1). The sequence goes on from CABWYI010000006.1 coordinate 18,838, forward strand.
AAAATTGATATCCAAGGAACAGATGCTTCTGAATTTTTAAATCGTGTTTATACTAATGCTTGGTCGAAACTTGCAATTGGTAAATGTCGATATGGTTTAATGCTTAATGAAGATGGTATGGTCTATGATGATGGTGTTACTACTCGATTAGGTGAAAATCGTTATATAATGACAACAACAACAGGCGGTGCTGCCAATGTAATGGGTAAACTAGAAGATTACTTGCAAACAGAATGGCCTGAATTAGATGTTTATTTAACTTCAGTAACAGACCATTTTGCAACTGTAAGTGTTTGTGGTCCAAATAGTAAAAAAATTGTAAGCGAAGTTATTCCAGATTTAGATTTTTCAGACGAAAGTTTTCCTCATATGTCATTTAAAAATGCAAAAATTGGCAAAATTAATTGTAGAGTTATGAGAATCAGTTTTACAGGAGAGCATAGTTACGAAATTAATATCCAGGCTAATTATGGTAAATCAGTTTGGGAAAAATGTATGGAAGCAGGAAAAGAATATAATATTACACCATATGGCACAGAAACAATGCATTTACTTAGAGCTGAAAAAGGGTTCATAATTGTTGGCCAAGATACTGACGCTACAATGACCCCTATCGATTTACAGATGGATTGGATTGTAAGTAAAAAGAAATATGATTTTATAGGAAAAAGATCTTTATATAGATCTGACACTATCAGAGAAGATAGAAAACAACTTGTTGGATTAATAACTGAAGATCCTAATGAAGTATTAGAAGAAGGAGCACAAATAGTAGCTGATGTAAATAAATCACCTATAGAAATGTTAGGACATATCACATCAAGTTATTACAGTCCTAACCTAAAAAAATCTATAGCACTCGGAGTAGTAAAAGGTGGAAAAAATATGATGGGACAAAAATTGATAATACCTATGGAAAAAAAAAATATCAATGTAACAGTAGCTGATCCAGTTTTTTTAGATAAGGAGAATAAGAGATTAAATGCTTAATTATAATCAAGCACTACCCAAAAATATATTGATACAAGATCTTCAAATGAAGGAGATTCAACCAATAATGAAATTGATAGTAAGGGGGAAAAAAAGAGAATTTATTTCTGCTGTTGGAAAATCATTGAATATTTTATTGCCAACAGAGTCAAATACATCTACTCAAAGTGATAAATTAACAGCTGTTTGGCTAAGTCCTGATGAATGGATGATTTATTCTAATGAACCTGTGGATAAAAATATAAATAACTATGAAACTGACGAGCTATTAAATAATAACATTTCAAAATTGAATCTTGGTGCAATAACAGATGTTACTGATCAATTTGTGATGATTAATCTCAAAGGTAATAAAATTTATGAATTATTCCAGGCTGGATCACCCTTCAATTTTAATGATTTTCAAAATAAGAAAGGTGCTGTTACTCAAACAATTTTAAACAAAATTGATATAATTGTTCATAATCAGGATAAAAACACAGTAAATATGTTTGTAAGACGTTCTTTTTCAGAACATTTGTTTTCATGGATGAGCGACGCTGCGTCAAGATTATAGTCACAATCTATATTCAAATCAGCTATCACATAGGATGAAAAAATTATTACTTATTGCATTATTTGCATTTTTACCCTTTTCTTCAAACGCAGAATCGAACTTAGATAAAATACTTTCAGCTGGAGTTTTAAAAGTTGGAACTACTGGTGACTGGGATCCAATGACGATGAAAGATCCAGCAACGAACAAATATAAAGGATTTGACATCGATGTAATGAACGAACTAGCTAAGGATATGGGTGTTAAGGTTGAATTTGTTCCTGCGGAATGGAAAACTATCGTTTCTGGTATTACATCTGAAAGATATGATATTTCTACAAGTGTAACTAAAACACCAAAAAGAGCCGAAGTAGCAGGATTTACAGATACTTATTACAAGTATGGAACTGTTCCATTAGTTCTTAAAAAGAATTTAAAAAAATTTTCAACGTGGGACTCACTTAATAATTCAAGTGTAACAATTGCTACAACACTTGGTACTTCTCAAGAAGAAAAAGCAAAAGAATTTTTTCCTAAATCAAAATTAAATTCAGTTGAAGCTCCAGCTAGAGATTTTCAAGAAGTATTAGCTGGAAGAGCTGATGGAAATATTACTAGTTCCACAGAAGCAAATAAATTAGTAATTAAATATCCTCAACTAGCTATTGTTCCAGATGGAGAAAAAAATCCAGCTTTCTTGGCGATGATGGTTCCTAAGGGTGATGACAAATGGAACAATTACGTAAATGATTGGATTAAAAAGAAAAAATCATCAGGTTTCTTTACTAAGTTACTAGGGAAATATAATTTAAAAAGCTTATAATCAATTAGTAATTAATATTTAATTCTTTATAAATCAGAGAGTGAGAAAATTTTTTTTTTTACTTCTGATACTACCCTTAACCTCATGTGGTAAAAGTGAACTTAATTGGTTGATTTTATCTCCAAACAATATTGAGGGATTAACTAATCTTAAATTTTTATTAAGTGGGATAACTACAACTATCTATATTTCAGTAGTATCGATTGTTATTTCAATGATCATTGGTTTTATTGTTGCTGTTCCCTCTTTAGCAAAAAGTAAGTTTTTGACTTATTTAAATATTGGATATGTTGAAATAGTAAGAGCTATTCCTCTGCTAGTTTTAATTCTATGGATTTATTATGGTTTACCAATAATGACTGGGGTAAGCTTTAGTCCTTTTGTTTCAGGAATCATTGCCTTATCTATAAGTGAAAGTGCATTTCAAGCCGAAATTTTTAGAGCAGGTATAAACTCAATCAAAAAAGCTCAATGGGAGGCTGGAAGCTCTCTGGGTTTAAATTTCTTTAGAAAATTAAGACTTGTCATACTGCCTCAAGCTATAAAGAACATTTTACCAGCAATTGGTAATCAGTTTGTTTATGTATTGAAAATGTCTTCATTAGTATCGATAATAGGTATTGGTGACTTAACTAGAAAAGCTAATGAACTAGTAGTAACAACTTATAGGCCTTTAGAAATCTATACTTTTTTAATATTAGAATATTTGGTTTTAATACTAATAGTTTCTTACTTCGTAAGGAGATTAGAAAATAAACTTAAAAAAGATTAATTTTTTTTTCTCCAGTCCCAAGGATACTCAAACTTCATTGACCATATACCCATATTGTTATTTTTTGCAAAATTTTCATCCTCTATAAATTTTTTAGAATATTTTCTGTAAGCAAAAGCATATCCTTCTCTAACTAAAAATTTAGATAAACTAAGATCATTTACAAAACATTCGGCCAAAGTTCTCTTGTATTGATCTTTACCTTCCCTAACACATTTTACTTTATTTTTACCAATTTTATTTATTAACAATTGTCTAGCTTGGATTCCACAATAGATAATTTCATTATTTTTGCTGCAAGTTTGTTTAAGTTCTGGAGTATCAATTCCAGTAAATCTTATTTTTTCATTGTTTAAATGAATTGTATCTCCATCAATAATCTTAATTTCATCTGATTTAACATCATAATAAGTTAGAAAAAAAAATATTAGGCAAATGCTAATAACTAAAAAGAGATTTATTTTGTTTAAATACATTATTTAGAAAATAACCAATAAATATTAAAACAGCAATTCCCATTGCCCAATTAGTCGCCATAATAGTATAAAAAATATCTTCGTAATCTCCTCCTCTAATATTAATTACATACCATAAGCTCAAAAAAGGAAACGCAGTTAATCTCAATATGCTTAGATAAAGACTATAAAGGGGTTTCTTTACAGCTTGAAATACGGCTGTTGTAATAAAGAAGACTGGATATATTGGTCCAATCAATGCTGCAACTTTTAGATAAATTGAACCATGTTTTACTGCCTCTTGATTGTCCGTAAATAATGAAACAAAAAACTCGGCTCCAAAAAATAATATTATACCTGCGACAGCCATAAAAGAGGATCCAAAAAATAATGCTTTTGTATACAATTCTCTTATCCTGTCATAAGCTTTTGCACCAAAGTTTTGACCTCCTATAGAAAGAACTGCTGTGTTTAATCCAATCACTGGAAGTAAAAAGACTTGCTCTACTCTTAAAGCTGCCCCATATCCTGCGGTAGCTAAATCACCAAATTGTCCAATAAAATATAAAATATTAAAAATTCCAACTCCAATAAACAACATACTAAACATAACAGGTACCGACTGTCTTGTTAAAGGATTTAGATATTCAAACTTTGGAATAAAACATACTATTTTTAAGTATTCTCTAATTTTACAATTATTAACTTTATAAGCTAAATAGATTGTTCCGATCAGCTGTGAAATCACTGTTGCTATAGCAAGTCCAGCTATACCAAAAGCAGGAATTACTCCATATCCCCATATAAAAAGAGGATTTAAAAAAATATTTAAGAAAAAGCTAAATATTAAAACATTTCTATAACTTTTCGTATCACCTTGAGCATTCAATGTTCCATTTAAAGAAATTTGTATCAATACAATAAAAGTTCCATAAAAAATAATATCTAAATATTCTCTCGTAAGTGCAATGCCTGAAACATCAGATCCCATAACTCCGAGAAGAAAATTAGATGCATTTAAACCAAAAATTGTTACCAATACTGAAATTACTAAAGCAAAAATTAAAGATTGTGCAATATATATAGATGCAACTCTCTCTTTTTTTTCACCAATAGCATTACCAATCATTGCATTAGTAGCAGCACCTATTCCAACTCCTACAGCTATTATAGTAAAGTAAATTGGAAATGACTTGGCTATAGCACCTATAGCTTCTGCTGAGATTTTTCCTGCAAACCAAGTATCAACTAAATTATAAAATGTTTGGAAAAGAGATCCTACACTAGCCGGTATTGTGACTTTACGAAGTAAAAACCATATTGGATCTTTAGTAAGCTTATATGAAGTAGACAAAAATATCCTTATTTAAATTCTTTTTGAAAAATATATTTTTTTCTTGATTGTTTTGCTTTGTATACCTGACTTTGTCTCATTCTAAAACGTGATTTTTGTAATTCTGTTAGTTTATCATGACAATTTGGGCAAGAAACACCCTCTTCATATTTATTTGATCTTTTATCTTTTGGAGATATAGGCATTCTACATCCACTACACATAGAGTATGTACCTATCTTCAATTCATGCTTAAGACTAATTCTATTATCAAAAACAAAACACTCACCTTTCCATAAACTTTCTGTTTTCTTTATTTTTTTTAGATAGTTTAAAATCCCTCCATTTAATTGGAAAATATTTTTAAAACCCTTTTTTTTTAAATATACTGATGTTTTTTCACAACGTATTCCACCAGTACAAAACATTGCTACTGGTTTGTTTTTCTTAAGTTTATTTAGATACTTAGGAAAATCTCTAAAATTATTCACATTTGGATTTACTGATTTCTTAAAAGTTCCAATTTTATATTCAAAAGGTTTTCTAGTATCAATTATATGGGTATCTTTATTTTTAATAAGTTTGTTCCAGTCTTTTGGTTCTAAATGAGTTTGGATGTTTCTCTCATTAGAATTGATAGTTAAATTCATTGGAACTATTTCTTTTTTAACCTTAACTTTGGGTTTATGAAATGGTTGAAATTTAGATTTAGACTCGTTGAAGCTATCAAATTGTTTAAAAGAGAATAAAAATTTTAATTTTTTAATAATTTTATCTATATCTTTAACACCACCAGAAATTGAGCCATTTAATCCTTCATTAGCAATGATTATCGTTCCTCTAATATGGTTTGAAATAAGAAACTTCTGTAAAAAATCTTTGTTTTTTTTTAAAGATTTAACCTTTACGAATTTATAAAAACCAAAAACTTTAAACATTATAAAACTCTACAAACAGTCATTCCATCACCTAATGGAATAATTATTTGCTCTACTCTTTTATCTTCACATACAAATTTATTAAATTCTCTAATATTTATAGTAAATTTATCATTATTTTTATCATCAGCTACTTCACCGTGCCATAAAACGTTATCAATAATGATCAACCCACCTTTATTTAATAATTTTAGGGATTTTTCATAATATTCCTTATAATTCATTTTATCAGCATCAATAAAAACCATATCAAATTTATTATTTTTTAATTCTTTCAAGCTTTCAAGAGCAGGTTTTATTATTGTTTGAATTTTATGATCTTGATTAGCTTTTTTAAAAAAATTTAATGCTATTTTGTTTGTCTCTTCATTTTTATCAAGAGCAATTAGTTTCCCTTCATCAGGTAGGGCAAGTGAAATTGAGAGAGCACTAAGTCCTGTAAATGTTCCAATTTCAAGAACATTTTTAATATTTGAAACTTTTATAATTAGATGAAGAAAATGACATTGTGTGGGATCAATCTGCATTCTTTTGATGTCACCTAAAGTTTTATTGTAATCAATTATCTCTTGTTGAACTGGATGTAAATTTAATCCAAAATCATTTATATAATTTTGTAACTTTTCTGTAATATCAAGGTTTGCACCCATTCTACTGAAGTTTTTTCTTTAAAATCTCATTTATAAGTTGAGGATTGGCTTTACCACCAGAAGCTTTCATTGCTTGACCAACAAAGAAACCAAATAATTTTTCCTTACCTTGTTTATATTCAATTGCTTTTTCTCTATTATCGTTAATTATTTTATCAATTAAAGCCTCTATCGCTTTAGGATCACTTTGTTGTTTAAGTCCTTTTTCTTCAACTATTTTTTGAGGATCTTTATCTCCATCCAACATTAATTCAAATACAGTCTTTGCTATTTTTCCTGAAATTGTTCCATTCTTTATTAAATTAACTAATATTGCTAAATTCTTTGCACTTACTGGGCTTTGAGAAATTTCTAGATTTTTATTATTTAAAACTGCAAATAATTCACCTGTAATCCAATTAACTGCTAGTTTCATATCTTTATTTTTACCCATTTTAGCTACAACTTCTTCAAAATATTTTGCTGTATCAATATCTGAAACTAAGATAGTTGCTTCATAAGCAGAGAGTTTAAATTCTTCAATAAATCTTTTCTTTTTTTCATCTGGTAATTCAGGGATGTCATTTCTTAGTTTGTTAATAAATTCATCAGAAACTTCTAGTGGTAATAAATCTGGGTCTGGAAAATATCTATAATCATGAGCATCTTCTTTTGATCGCATAGATCTTGTTTCATTTTTTTTTGTGTCAAATAATCTTGTTTCTTGATCAATTGATTTACCTTCTTCTATCAAATCAACTTGTCTATTAGCTTCATATTCAATAGCCATTTGCATAAATTTAATAGAATTCACATTTTTAATTTCACATCTTGTCCCAAATTCTTTTGAACCTTTGGTTCTTACTGAGACGTTAACATCAGCTCTCAATGATCCTTCTTGCATATTTCCATCACATGTTCCTAAATATCTCATAATTGATCTTAATTTTTTTATATAAGCACTTACTTCATCAGGAGATCTAAGGTCTGGTTTACTAACAATTTCCATTAAAGCTACGCCAGATCTATTTAAGTCTACAAAAGTATTTTGTGGATCAAGATCATGAATACTTTTTCCTGCATCTTGCTCTAAATGTAATCTTTCTATACCAACTTCTTTCTGACCATCAGACATATCCAAAATAACTTTACCCTCTCCCACTATTGGATCTTTAAATTGAGAAATTTGATAACCTTGAGGTAAATCTGCATAAAAATAATTTTTTCTATCGAATACTGAGCGTTTATTTATTTTTGCATTAAGGCCAATACCTGTTTTTATTGCTTGTTTTACACAGAATTCATTTATTACTGGCAACATTCCAGGAAACGCCGCGTCAACTAAACTAACTTGAGTATTGGGCTCAGCTCCAAATTTTGTTGCTGATGTTGAAAATAATTTAGATTCTGAAGTAACTTGTGCATGCACTTCTAATCCAATTACAACCTCGTATTGGTTGTCTTTTCTATTAATTAAATATTCTGATTTGTTTTTATTCATTTAATCCACCAATCAGTTATCTTATTTTTAAAATTAATCTTTTCTTCCATTGCAAAAGCAATATTCAATATATTCTGTTCATCAAAAGCTTTACCAATAATTTGTAAACCTAAAGGATAACCTTTAGAATCATGTCCTGCAGGAATTGATATGCCAGGCAAGCCTGCTAAATTAACTGGAACTGTAAATATATCATTAAGATACATTGAAACTGGATCATTTGTTTTTTCACCAATTTTAAATGCTGAGCTTGGTGTAGAAGGAGTTAAAATTGCATCAACTTTTTTATATGCCTCATCAAAATCATTTTTAATAAGTTTCCTTACTTTTTGAGCTTTAAGATAATACGCATCATAATAACCAGATGATAAAACATAAGTTCCAATCATTATTCTTCTTTGAACCTCATTACCAAAACCTTCCGATCTAGTTTTTTCATACATATCAATTAAGTTTTCACCTTTAGCTCTAAATCCATACTTCACACCATCATATCGCGCTAAATTAGAAGATGCTTCAGCAGGAGCTACTATATAATAAGTCGGTAAAGCATAACTTGTATGAGGGAGAGAAATATCTATCGTTTCTGCACCACAATCTTTAACATATTGAATCCCTTTTTGCCAAAGGTCTTCAATTTCTTTTGGCATTCCATCTACTCTGTATTCTTTTGGTATTCCAATTTTTTTTCCTTTTATATTGCTAGTAAGTTCTTTGCTGTATTGATTTCTTTTAAAATCTATTGATGTAGAGTCTTTTGGGTCGTATGAACTGATTACTTCTTGTAACAGAGCACAATCTTTAACATTTTGTGCCATTGGACCAGCTTGATCTAAAGAGGATGCAAATGCAACAATTCCATAACGTGAGCAGCTTCCATATGTAGGTTTTAAACCCACAGTTCCTGTAAATGAAGCTGGTTGTCTAATCGATCCACCGGTATCTGTGCCGATTGTAATTGGTGTTAATTGTCCAGCAACAGCAGATGCTGATCCACCAGATGAACCTCCTGGTACCAAATTTTTATCAATAGGATTTTGTACGTTGCCAAAAAAACTAGTTTCATTTGATGAGCCCATTGCAAATTCATCACAATTTAATTTACCTAAAAGTATCGCACCTTCATTCCAAATGTTTTCAGTTACTGTCGATTCGTATGTCGGTACAAAATTATTTAAAATTTTACTACCAGCAGTTGTTTTAATATTTTTTGTGCAAAAAAGATCTTTTACTGCCATTGGAATACCTGGCAATTTTAAATCAAAATTAGGTTTTTGATCAAATTTTTTTGCTTTATCTAAAGCCGATGCAAAGTCCTCAGTAATATATGCATTTAATTCTTTAGATTTTTCAGATCTTTCGATGAATGCTTTAGTTACATCAATTGAAGATAGTTTTTTATTTTTAATATTTTCAACTAATTCTGTTAAAGATTGCTTTGTTATTTCTGACATTACTCTATCACCTTTGGTACAACAAAATAATCTTCATTATCTTGAGGAGAATTTTTAACTATTTGTTCTCTGATATTCTTACTTTTAACCTCGTCTGATCTTAGTTTTAATGTTGTTTCAGCAACAGAAGTTAATGGTTCTACATTATCTGTTTTTAATTCATTAAGTTTTTCAATAAAGTCAAAAATTGAATTTAAATCACCAGCTAATTTTTCAGCTCTTTTTTCATTAACTGAAATCCTTGATAATTTAGATATATGTTTTATTGTTTTAAGATCTATACTCATATGCTATTTAGATATCACGCAAACTATCACTTAAGTTTAAAATATACAATATGATCACTTTAGAAGAATTTAAAAAAAAACAGTCTGATAAGTGTAGATTGATAGGTTTAGACCTTGGTTCTAAAAGAATCGGTGTATCTATTTGCGATGAGAAACAATTAATTGCCACTCCTCTAAAAACAATAAATAGAAATACTCTAAATGAATTAATTACTGAGCTTAAAGAGATTATTGATGAAAATGATATTAAGGGAATTATAGTTGGAAATCCTTTAAATATGGATGGTTCATCAGGTAGATCGGCACAATCTGTAAAGGATACCTCTCAAAAGATTAAGGAAAACATTAATATTCCTATTTGTCTATGGGATGAAAGGTTATCAACAGTTGGTGCTTTTAATCTGTCTAGTCAATTAGATGTTAATGTGAGTAAAAGAGAAAAGAAAATCGATGAAAATGCTGCTGCTTTTATATTGCAAGGAGCAATAGATTTTTTAAATAATTAATACTTGCTATTGTAGACATTTATAGTTATAGAGTTGGTTTTAATGGCAATTAAAACTGATAAAGCTATTAAAATTTCTCAAAAGCATTTGTTAGGTATACAAGATTTATCAATTAATGATGTTAATCTGATACTTGGTGAAGCACACACATTTATAAAAGTTAATCAAAGTAAAAATAAAAAAACTGATGTTTTAAGAGGAAAAACTCAGATCAACTTATTTTTTGAACCTTCTACAAGAACTCAGAGTTCATTTGAATTAGCAGGCAAAAGACTTGGTGCAGACGTTATGTCTATGAATATTAGTAACTCTGCGATCAAAAAAGGTGAAACATTAATTGATACAGCCATGACTCTAAATGCAATGCATCCAGATATTATTGTAGTTAGACATCAAGACTCTGGTGCTTGCAACTTACTTTCGCAAAAAGTAAATTGTTCTGTGTTAAATGCTGGTGACGGAAGAAGAGAGCACCCCACTCAAGCTTTACTAGATGCCTTAACAATCATAGCTCGTAAAAATAAGATTGAAGGTTTAAAAATTGCAATATGTGGAGATATACTTCATTCAAGAGTAGCTAGATCAAATATCTATTTACTTAACATGCTGGGTGCTGAAGTAAATATAGTTGCTCCTACAAATTTAATGCCTAAAGAAATTGAAAAATTTGGTGTCAATACCTTTACTGATATGAAAAAAGGTTTGAAAAATTGTGATATCGTTATGATGTTAAGATTACAAAACGAAAGAATGACAAGCTCGTATCTTTCTTCTAACAGAGAATATTATGAATATTTTGGATTAACTCCAGATAAACTGGAATACGCAAAACCTGATGCTTTAATTATGCATCCTGGACCAATGAATAGAGGTATAGAAATAGATACAATATTAGCTGACGATATAAATAAAAGTGTAATTAAAGAACAAGTTGAGCTGGGTGTAGCAGTAAGAATGGCTTGTTTGAAGATATTTTGTACATAAATGAAAAAACAATATTTCATAAACGCAAACATAGTAGACCCTCATAATTCAATTAATGAAATTGGAGGATTAATCATAAATGAAGATGGTAAAATTGAAGCCATTGGAAAAAAAGTAAATACAAATAATTTACCAAGTAGAGAGAAATTAATTGATTTAAAAGGAAAATATATTTTTCCAGGATTGGTAGATATGAGAGTTTTTGTTGGTGAGCCTGGATATGAATATAAAGAAAATTTTAGGACTTTAAGTAACGCGGCTCTATCCGGAGGTGTTACCTCGGTTGTTACAATGCCAAACACAGATCCAATAATAGATAATGTGTCTATAGTTGATTTTTTAAAAAGAAGAGGAAGAGATAAATCAAAAATAAATATTTTTCCATGCGCATCACTTACAAAAAATATTGAAGGTACAAACATGACAGAATTTGGTCTACTACAAACGAAGGGTATTGTTGCTTTTACAGATGGAATAAGAACAATTCAAAATCCCAGATTAATGTCAAGAATAATGAACTCTGCTAAAGATTTAGGTTGTCTGATAATGCAGCACGCTGAAGACTACGAGCTTGCAAAGAATGGTATGATTAATTCAGGAATTATCGCTTCTAAATTAGGCTTATCAGGTATACCTGAAATTGCAGAAAGAGTTTTAATTGAAAGAGATTTAACATTATTGGAAAAGGTCAAATGTAGATATCATATTTCTCAATTGTCATCACAAAAATCAGTCGAAGTAATAAAATATAGAAAAGAAATTGTTAGATTTACCTCAGGAGTTTCAATAAATAACCTTTCATTAAATGAAAATGATATTGGAGATTTTAGAACTTTTTTGAAATTATCTCCCCCATTAAGAAGAGAAGAAGACAGATTATCTTTAGTTGAAGGATTGAAGGATGGTTTAATTGATGTAATTGTTTCAGATCATAAACCCGAAGATGAAGAATCAAAAAGATTAACTTTTGCACAAGCTGCCACAGGTGCCTCAGGGATTGAAACTCTATTATCTTTAAGTTTAGAATTATATCACAATGGTTCTGTTAAACTTGAGACTATTATTAGAGCTCTAACATCTAATCCAGCAAAAATACTAAAAATAAACAAGGGTAATCTAACCATAGGAAATGATGCTGACTTATGTGTAGTTGATATTAATAAACCATGGATTGTAAAAAAAGATAAATTAGTCTCAAAATCAAAAAATACATCAATAGAGGATAAAAAACTGCAAGGCAAGGTTACAAATACCTTTGTAAAAGGAAAAGAATTATTTAAGTTATAGGATGGATATTTTTTTAATAGGTATAATTTCTTACCTTATGGGCTCCATACCATTTGGATTTATACTGACAAAAATATTTTTAAAAAAAGACATAAGAGAAATTGGCTCAGGCAATATTGGAGCCACAAATGCTCTTAGAAC
>CABWYI010000007.1 GCA_902509725.1 uncultured Pelagibacteraceae bacterium
TGCTTTTGCATCAATTTTTGTGAAAAATTTAAATTTTTAATATATGTTTTCAAAAAATGATTTGAAATTTCATTTTGCAAATCTGTCAGATCATTTTCGTAATAAATCCATAAGACATTCTTTACATTTGGTTTTAAATATTCTCTTAAAACTGCATATTCCATCATTGGTCCATTAGATGCATATCCAAGATTTAAAGCATTCTTATTTGATAACTCTCTAAGAACTGAAGCAATATCGTAAGGTCTATCAATGCAAGCGCCATGAGTAAAAGAGTCTCCAACTAAAAAGAATTCAATAGTTTTGTTGTCCCATTCGTAATCTGGATTATTAAATCCAAATCTATCACTTTCATAAATTGAATAAAAACCACTTTCATTACAAAAAATTGTTTTGGAATTAGAAATTCCACCTAAAGGAAAAATGCCAAATTTGTTTTTTAATGGATTTAAATATGGAAAAACAATTGTTGTAATCTTTTTATTTTTTTTCTTTAAATCTAGATAGACTTGATAAATATTTCTATGATCATATTTTTTACCAGTTTTTTCTTTTAATAATTCAGTTTTTTTAATATTTTGTTTAATGACTAATTCATTTGATATTTTTGAAGATTTTTTTAATGTTAGATATAATTCAATTAAATAAATTGAAATAATAAGGCTAAATGAAATGATAATTATGTATTCCTTAGCCTTCTTGCTTAGAAATATTGAAATTAATGAAAAAATTGCAATAGATAAAAATAATATATAATAAAATAAATAGTACTCTCTATTAAATCCTTCCCATAATATTTCTGACTTATAATATGTAAAAATTAATAGGCATATAGAAATTAAAAACAAAAATAAAAAAAAAAAAATTTCTAAATGAATTTATCATTTATTAATTAAAGCCCTTTTTAAATATTTTTTATCTAAATTACAATCTTCATAACCTCTTTTAACAACATTTAAATATCTTTCAGTTGGAAATTTAAAAGACGTTTTTTTGACCATGGTATATGTCATTACTTTTTTTCCATGATATAAAAAATAATATTTTTTATATAAAATTGGGAAATCTTCATATAAATCTAATTTTTTTTCATCACTTTTTGATATTTCAAATAATCCTCCGGGTACAGTTGAGTTTCGTTTTGGCTCAATATCAGCAGCTCTATATTTGCTTCGAAAAGTTAATCTGAAATCTTTAAGGTTAATCTTTTTAATAAAAATGCTATCTTTACATCTACGTTTCATCTGAAAATGATTAAGATTACTTCCATAAGCAAAATAAAGCATTTAACGATCTACAATTTCAATTTTTTTTTCTTTAATAAATTCCAAAATCTGTAAATTACAAAGATCTATTTTTGATTTATCTTCAGATCGTAATACGATTGAAACTCCTAATTTACCAGCATGAAAAAAGGGATAGCTACCTATCTCGACATCTTTGTTGTTGTCTTGAACTTTAGTCAAGGAACTAGCAATTTCACTTTCAACTGTTCTTAAACTAATTGTATGACTTAAAATTGGTTGACCACCAACTATTTTATTTTTCAATCCACCCAACATAGATTTTAAAATTGAGGGAACGCCTGGAAGGCAAAATACATTTTCTACACTGAAACCAGGAGCGCCACTTGTTGGGTTTAAAATCAAATCTGCCTTTTCAGGCATCCACACCATTTTTTGTCTACCTTCATTAAACTCACCTGGCTTATAATAAGATTCAAGAATATCAAATGCCTCTTTATGTATCTCATATTTCAGACCAAAAGCTTTTGATACTGACTCAGCTGTGATATCATCATGCGTAGGACCTATGCCACCTGTGGTAAAAACATAGTCATTTTCATTTCTTAAAATATTTAATGTGTCTACAATTTTTTTTTCTATATCTGGAACGATCCGTACCTCATTTACTTTAACTCCAATTGAATTTAACCAATTTGCCAAAGTACCTGTATTAGTATCTTGAGTTCTTCCAGACAAAATTTCATTACCAATTATCAGTATAGCTGCATTTACTTTTGTTTTTTTTGTCATTTTTATATGTATAATTTGAATATGGAATTTACCAAGTCTTTAATAAAAGGCAAATTAATCAAAAGATATAAACGTTTTTTCGTTGATGTTAAATTAAATAAAGAAATTGTCACAGCTCATTGTCCAAATACTGGTTCCATGAAAGGTCTTTTAGATGACGTCAATGATGCTTATCTACTTAAAAATAATGACCCTAAACGTAAATTAAAATATAGTTTAGAGATCATAAAAGCTAAAAATAATCTTGTTGGTGTTAATACTCATATGGCAAATAAAATTGTTAGTCATGGTTTAACCAATAACCTGATAGAAGAATTAAAGGATTGTGACAAAATTAAAGCTGAGGTTTTTTTCAATAAAGAGACTAGATTTGATTTTTTGATAGAAAAGAAGAAGCAAAAAAGCTTTATAGAGGTAAAAAATGTTACACTTTTTAGAGATAATAAAACCGCTGAATTTCCAGATGCGGTCACCTCTCGAGGCTCAAAACATCTGCTTACTCTTATTGATGCCATAAAAAAAGGTTATAAAACTTACTTGTTATTTTTAGTGCAAATAGAAAATATGGAATATTTTAAAATAGCAAAAGATATAGATAATGAATATTATAAAAATTATCTTAAAGCCAAAAAAGCTGGTGTTAACTTTTTAGCTTATAGGTGTAAAATAAGTTCAAAAGAAATTTTTATTGATAAAAAAATTAAGATTTTAAATGATTAGTTATTTAGAAAAATTTGAAAAAATGAGAATAGCAGGTAAACTCGCGGCTCAAACTCTAGATATGCTTACAGATAATATTAAAGAAGGAATTTCCACAGATGATATTGATAAACTTGGATATGAATTTATTCGAGACAACGGAGGATATTCAGCCCCTCAATTTTATAGAGGGTTTTCGAAATCCTTATGTACATCATTAAACCATGTTGTGTGTCATGGAATACCTTCTAAGGATAGGATATTGCAAGAAGGTGATGCATTAAATGTAGATGTCACTGCTATAATTAATGATCACTACGGAGATACCAGTAGAATGTTTTGTGTAGGAAAAACTTCGGTGAAGATAAACAATCTTATTAACACTACTTATGAATCAATGATGAAAGCAATCAAAATTTTAAAACCAGGTATAAGACTTGGAGATATTGGTTATGAAATACAATCTTATGTTGAAGACAAGGGTTTTTCTGTTGTTAGAGATTTTTGTGGTCATGGAATTAGCACTTCATTTCACGAGCCACCAAATATTTTACATTATGGTAATAAAAATACAGGACCAGAATTAAAACCAGGCATGACTTTTACTATAGAGCCAATGATCAATGAAGGTAAATTTAGCACAAAAATGCTAAACGATGGTTGGACTGCTGTTACAAAAGATAAATCTTTATCTGCACAATTTGAGCATACAATAGGAATTACAGAAAATGGTTATGAAATCTTTACAGAATCTGCTAAAGGTTATTCAAAGCCTCCATACTTATAATTAATGATTAAAAGATACTCGAGAAAAGAACTCACTGATATTTGGTCAGAAGAGAATAAATATAAAATTTGGCTTGATGTTGAAATAGCTGCAGCACAAGCAATGGAAAAACTTGGTCAAATACCAAAGGGTGTCTCATCAGTTGTAAAAAAGAAAGCTAAAATAAACGTTAAAAGAATCCATCAAATCGAAAGTCAAGTTAAACACGACGTTATAGCTTTTTTAACATCTGTAACAGAAAGAGCTGGAATTAAAGCAAGATATCTTCATCAAGGTATGACCTCATCAGATGTTTTAGATACAAGTTTTAATATTCAGTTAGTTCAATCAGGTAAAATAATTCTTAAAGATTTAGATCAAATTTTAAAAGTACTTAAAAAACAAGCTAGAAAATATAAATTTACACCATGTATGGGCAGAAGTCATGGAATTCATGCAGAGCCAATTACTTTTGGTTTAAAGCTAGCCTCATTCTATGAAGAATTTAAAAGAAACAGAAAAAGATTAGTTGATGCAATAGATGAAGTTTCTACTTGTGCAATTTCAGGGGCAGTTGGAACTTTTGCAAATATTAATCCTAATGTTGAAAAACATGTTGCAAAGAAACTTGGTTTAAAAGTTGAGCCTATTTCAACACAAGTTATTCCTAGAGACCGCCATGCTTTTTATTTCTCAGTTTTAGGAATAATTGCTGGTTCTATTGAAAGAGTTGCTATTGAAATTAGACATTTACAAAGAACTGAAGTTTATGAATTGCAAGAATATTTTTCTAAAAATCAAAAAGGTTCTTCAGCAATGCCACATAAAAAGAATCCAATTCTGAGCGAAAACTTAACTGGCTTAGCAAGAATGGTTAGAAGTGCAGTGATCCCTGCTCTTGAGAATATTGCTCTCTGGCATGAAAGAGATATTTCTCACTCAAGTGTTGAGAGAAATATTGGGCCTGATGCTAATATCACAATAGATTTCGCATTAGCAAGATTAACAAACATTTTAGATAATATGATTGTTTATCCAAAAAAAATGTTAGAAAATTTAAATATTACAAAAGGATTAATTTTTTCCCAAGAGTTAATGCTTGAATTAACAAAAACAGGTTTAAGTAGAGAGAAATCTTATAAAATGGTTCAAACTTATGCGAAGAAATGTTTTGCTGAAAACTTGGATTTGTTTAATGTTATTCAAACTGACAAATACATAATGAGCAAGATTTCACCAAAGAAATTAAGAACTATTTTTAGTTATTCTAAACATTTTAAGAATGTAAATTTAATCTTTAGAAGAGTATTTAAATAATGAAAAAATTTTTTATTATCTTTGTTTTAACTGCTTTTTCTACAAGTGTTGTTGCGGAGACTATCATTATGAAATGTAAAAATTATAGATATAAATATGTATCTGATGGTACTGGAGTTACGGTGTTCAGTGCAAATATCAAAAGAGATAAAAAAAATTACCATAAATTTTGTCCTGCTGAAGTAAATGAAAGCAACAACCATTTCTTAAAATCAATTGAGGGTGTAGAATTAGTTATTTCTGAATATCAAGCAATCTGTTTTACAAAAAAAGCTACATTCCTTAGTGGAGGAATTGGAACTGACTCTACTTCTGTAACTGATTTCGAAAAGCTTAAAAGATCATCAAATTTTAAATGGAATGGTACTAAGCAAACTCAAAGAGAGAAATGTAAGTTGGAAAAAAACTAATGAAAAAGGGTAAAAAATTATACGAAGGAAAAGCTAAAATCATATACGCTACACCAGACAAAGATTTAGTGATTCAATACTTCAAAGATGATGCAACTGCTTTTAATAATCAAAAAAAAAGCACTATTGAAGGAAAAGGTGTTTTAAATAATAGAATTTCAGAACATATCCTTTCAAATCTTTCACAAATAGGAATTAAAAATCATTTAGTCAAAAGACTTAATATGAGGGAGCAAGTAATCAAATTAGTAGAAATTATTCCAATTGAATTTATTGTAAGAAATGTAGCCACTGGATCAATCATAAAAAGATTAGGTATTGAAGATGGAACTGTGCTTAAGGAACCATTAATTGAATATTGCTTAAAAGATGACAAGCTTGGAGACCCATTAATAGCTGAGGAACACATTTACGCTTTTGAATGGGCAAATAAAAAAGAAATAGAAAAAGTCAAAAAAATGATTTTAAGAATAAATGATTTTATGATCGGTATGTTTAGAGGAATTGGAATTAAACTTATTGATTTTAAATTAGAATTTGGAAGAATAAAAATTAATGGTAGGAACGAAGTAATTCTTGCTGATGAAATAAGTCCAGATACTTGTAGATTATGGGACTCAATCACTGATAAAAAGTTAGATAAAGACAGATTTAGAAAAGATCTTGGAGACTTAATACCCGCTTATACGGAAGTTGCCAAAAGATTGGGTATTCTTCATGAGCAATCTAATGTATCTGCTGTAAATGTAACTAAATTATCATCAGTCAAAAAAAAAAGTAAATGAAAGTTTCAACAGTCATAACTCTTAAAAAAGATGTTTTAGACCCTCAAGGGAAAGTAATTCATCAAGCTCTAGATGGTATGGGTTTTAAAGATATTAACGAAGTAAGACAGGGAAAATATTTTGAGATTGATGTAAAAGAAAATGATCCAAAAAAAGCTGAAGAAATTGTAGAAGAAATGTGTAAAAAACTTTTAGCAAACCTCGTAATTGAAAATTATAAAATTATTGGAACTCAATAATTAATGAAATCATCTGTAATAACTTTCCCTGGATCAAACTGTGATAGAGACATGCATGTGGCCCTTAAAAAATTTGGCTTTAATAATAAAATGGTTTGGCATAATGATAATGAATTACCCAAAAGTGATTTAGTAGTTTTACCTGGAGGTTTTTCATATGGAGACTATCTAAGATGTGGAAGCATGGCCGCAAAATCAAAGATAATGCAATCGGTTATTAATTTTGCAAAAAAAGGTGGATTAGTTATGGGGATTTGTAATGGCTTTCAAATATTAGTTGAAAGTGAACTGGTCCCAGGAGTTTTGCTAAGAAACAAGTATTTAGATTTTATTTGCAAGAATATATTTATTAAGATTAGCAATAATAACAATCCATACTTTAAAAATTTAGATAAAAATGTTTTTGAATTACATATAGCGCATAATGAAGGAAATTATTTTTGTACTAACAATCAACTAAAAGAAATTGAAGATAATGATCAAATTGCTATTTATTATTGTGATAACAATGGTCTTACAGACGAAAAATCTAATCCAAACGGATCTATAAAAAATATTGCTGGTATTTTTAATAAAGAAAAAAATGTATTAGGAATGATGCCCCATCCTGAAAGAATGATTGATCAAAGCCTATCAGGTGAAGATGGTTCTTTATTTTTTAAAAATTTAATAAATAACTTGAAATAATGCTTGTTAACGAAAAAGTTGCTATTGAACATGGTCTTAAATCTGATGAATATAAAAAAATCTGTGAATTGCTTAAAAGAATTCCCAACATTACAGAGCTTGGAATTTTTTCAGCAATGTGGAATGAGCATTGTTCATATAAATCTTCGAGACTTCACTTAAAGAAACTACCAACCAAAGGAAAAAAAGTAATTCAAGGACCAGGGGAAAATGCTGGTGTAATTGATATTGAAGATGGAGATGCAATAGTCTTCAAAATTGAAAGTCATAATCATCCATCTTTTATTGAACCTTATCAAGGTGCTGCTACTGGGGTAGGAGGAATAATGAGAGATGTCTTTACAATGGGTGCTCGACCCATTGCCAATTTAAATTCAATTCATTTTGGTTCTCCTCAAAATAAAAAAACAAAAAATTTATTAAGAGGTGTTGTTCATGGAATTGGTGGTTATGGTAATTGCATGGGTATACCTACGATCGCAGGTCAAACTTCATTCGATAGTTCGTACAATGGTAATATTTTAGTTAACGCAATGACATTGGGATCGGTTAAAAAAAATAAGATATTTTATTCTAAAGCTGCAGGTCTAAACAAACCAGTTATTTATGTAGGATCAAAGACTGGAAGAGATGGTATTCATGGTGCAAGTATGGCGTCAGCAAGTTTTGATGAAAAAATTGAAGAAAAAAAACCAACTGTTCAAGTGGGGGATCCATTTACAGAAAAACTACTTCTCGAAGCTTGTTTGGAACTGATGGAAGGTGATTCAATAATTGCAATTCAAGATATGGGTGCAGCTGGTCTAACCTCATCAAGTATTGAAATGGCTTCAAAAGGAAATTTAGGTATTGAGATAGATCTTAATAAAGTACCTTGTAGAGAAACAAAAATGACACCTTACGAAATAATGCTTTCTGAAAGCCAAGAAAGAATGTTGATAGTTTTAGAAAATGGAAAAGAAAATTTAGCAAAGAAAATATTTGATAAATGGAACTTAGATTTTGCTGTTGTGGGAAAAACAACAGATTCTCAAAATATTGAATTGTTTTTTAATAACGAAAAAGTTGCAAATATTCCAATTAATATTTTAGTTGAGAATTCTCCAATGTACGATCGTAAGTGGAAAAAATCAAAGCTACCAAAGAAAAATAAAATTAAAAAAGAAACTATTAATAAATTTAAAATTAAAGATATTTTAAAAAAAATATTATCTAATCAAAATATTTGTAGCAAAGAATGGATTTGGCAACAATATGATCACACTGTAATGGGTGACACTATACAGAAACCTGGTGGGGACTCGGGTGTGGTAAAGATTCATGGTACAAATAAAGCAGTAGCAGCTTCAGTTGACTCATCTGCTGTATATTGCTGGGCTCATCCACTTACAGGTGGTAAACAAGTTGTTGCTGAAAGTTGGAGAAATTTAATATCTGTTGGTGCGAAACCAGTGGCAATAACTAATTGTTTAAATTTTGGTAGTCCTGAGAATGAGGAAAATATGGGTGAGTTTGTTGAATGTGTTGAGGGTATTAGTGAAGCATCTAAATATTTAGATTTTCCTGTGGTCTCTGGTAATGTTTCTTTTTATAACCAAACAAAAGATATTGGAATAAAACCTACCCCAGCTATTGGAGGTGTTGGTTTAATTAAGGATTATAAAAAAATGGTTACAATGGATCTTAAAGAAATCGATAATTTAATTTTGATTATTGGAAAAACCGAAGGTCATATAGATCAAAGTTTATTTGCAAGAGTTGTTCTCGATGAAAAGAATGGGCCCCCTCCTGAAGTAAATCTTTTTAATGAAAAAAATAATGGTGAGTCTTTACTTAATTTGATCGAAAAAGGTTTTGTTAAAAGTGCTCACGATATTTCACTAGGTGGTCTTATTACTGCTGTAAGTAAGATGTGTATTAAAGGAAACAAAGGTATCAAAATAAAAAGATCTAAAAATTTGATAAATGAAATAGAATATTTTTTTGCGGAGGATCAAGGAAGGTATATTATTGAAATTAGTCCAAAAGATTTGAAAGAAGTTAATAAAATTTTAGATAAAAATTCAGTACATCATGAGGAATTAGGTGTTATTATAGAAAAAGATATGATTATTAATGAAAAGACAAAACTTACAATTGACGAAATAAAATCTTATAATACTAATTGGTTACCTAATTATATGAGTTCATAATGGCAATGGATCTAAAAGAAATTGAAAAATACATTAAAGAAGCTATGCCTGATGCATCGGTTGATATCCAAGATTTGGCTGGAGATGGAAACCACTATTCAGCAACAGTCACTTCAATGCAATTTTCAGGAAAAAGTAAGATAGAACAACATAAGATGGTATATAATTCACTAAAGGGTAAAATGGGTAATGAATTACACGCATTAGCAATCAAAACAAAGGAACAGTAATGGATGATCAAACGAAAAATTTAATTCAAGAACATATTGATAATCATGAAGTGTGTTTATTTATGAAAGGAACACCTGATGCTCCACAATGTGGATTTTCAATGGCTGTTTCTAACATGTTAAAAATTTTAGAAGTTAACTTCAAAGGTATAAATGTTTTGGAAAGTCAATCTCTCAGAGAAGGTGTTAAAGAATTCAGTGACTGGCCAACAATACCACAACTTTATATAAAAAAAGAATTTGTAGGAGGATGTGATATTGTAAAAGAAATGTATGAAAGCGGAGAATTAAAAAAAATTTTTGAAGATAAAAAAATATCATACAAAAAAAGTTAATGAAGCAGTTTATCTATAAAACAACAATAATTGTAATCGCAATAATTTTACTTTTTGAATTTACAATTGGAAATAAGATATCTCAAATATATGAAAAAGTTGATGTAATATCGACTAAAGAAGGGCGAAAAGATAGTGTGGATAAAATTAGATCTGAAATGAAAAGAGCTATTGAAAAAGATAGATACCTCTCAAAAGAAGATGCAAAATTAATAAATGATTTTTTAAATAAAATTAGAAGCGAATTAAAAGATAACGAATAATTTACTCACAATACCAAAGTTTTCCCGTAACTATATCATCTTTAAAAAAAGTATAATTATATTTTTCTAAGTGAATTAACTTACAATCATTTGGTTTATTTCTTTTAATATTACGAACATTTTGATAAGCAAAAAAAGGTTTTATTTTAGCACTATCTAAAGAACTGTATAAATTAAAACATGAGAAACCCTTTTGCTTCAAAAAAACATTTGTATAAAGGTTGCCGTAGATACAGGTATCTTTAGGTATATTATTTTGTAATGCATATTTAACAATTTCACTTTGCAAATTTTTATTACTAACGCCAAGATAATCTATCTCAAAATTTTTTTGTATATTGGTAAATTTCGCAAAAGAATTTAACCAAGTATACTGATATCTTTTTAAAGATACATTTTCTATTATAAAAAAAATTATAACTAACGCAGACGAATAATAAAAAAATTTTTTATTTAATATAAAAATATTATAAAGACCTATTAAAAAAAGAAATGGAATTAAAAACATTATGTGTCTAATTTCATCGTATAAAGCAACGTTTTTTAAAATGAAAATAAACAATAATATCAAAGGTGTTAATATAAAAATTCCATAATAAATAGTTTTGATATCTTTTTTTATAATCTTTTCTTCAATAAAGGGAAAAAGAAATAAACCCAATAATATTATAATAGGTAATTTAAAAAAAAACCATATAAACGCATAACTTGATGGTAGATTTAATGCCCTCATACAACTGCCCAAAGTTAGAGTGCAAATATCATGATAATATTTACCCATCCATTTTACTGAGCTGATTATCTCTAATGGATTATGCCAAAGTATTGGGTTTAATAAATATGTAAAAATGATTAGCAAAAATGAAAAAATTGAAAAAAAGAAAATATTTTTTTTTATAAAACTTAAAAAATTAATATTTTTTACATTTAATAAAATCACTAAGGCAACTAGATATTGAATTAATATTAATATACCGGTTATACGAATACTTATTAAAAATGCTGTTGCAAAAGAAATATAGAATATTATCTTAACATCGATTTCTTTTTCATTATAAAATTTTTCAATCATAGAGATTAAAAAATAAGTAGCAATAATCCAAACAGACATGAATGGTATATCTTTTCCATTTATTTGTGCATGACCAAAGAGATAAGGATAAAGAAGAAATAGCGTAACGCAAATTAGAGAAAAATTTTTACTATCAGATACTCTCAAACATATTAAATAGAAGAAATATCCTGATAATGAAAAAATTAAAAATACCGCTACATGTCGAGATAAATAATAGGAGCCCTCGAAAGTAACTTGATATATTTTTCCAACTTGCTCATGAATTAAAAATTGAATTGGTTGTGAAATATAATGAAAACCTATTCCATGATATTTATCAAGATATTCAAGTAGAACATTATAATCACCCTTATCAGTAAAAATACTTTGTATAGCCTGAAAGTTAATTTTCCAATTGAGTTGTTCATGGAACTGGTCATGGGATATGCCGTTGGTTAAAGAAAGAAATATACCAATGAATAAATAAGTTAAAAATAAAGTAAGTATTATTGTATTTTTATAATTTATCATTTCTTAAAAACACATAATAAAGATTTGCCAAATTTATTAAATGTTAAAAAGTCAATAATCCTTGATATTGGAATTAATAAATTCCATAAAAATAATTTACTTTTAAGATTAGACTGTTTTAATGAAAAAAATCTATTGATGATCAAAAGTAAAAAGCCAATCGAATCGTAATAAATCAATTTTTCAATTTTAAGTCCAGTATTTTTAGATAATTCAAAAAAATCATTTTTATTGTATCTTTTGAAATGACCTACCGATTTATCAAAACTACTGTATAAAGATTGATAAGCAGGAACACTAAATATCAAATATTTATCTTTATCAATTTTTTGTGATGCTTTTTGAGTTTCTTCTAGATCATTTTCAATGTGTTCTAAAACATCAAAATAAATGATGGTATCAAATTTTTCATTAATTTCGTTAATTGTACAATTTTTTACAACTATGTCTTCTTTTTCAAATTTTTCCTTTAATAATTCATAAAGTTTTTTTTCAGGCTCTATTAAAGTTGGTTTATCAACAAATTTTTTATAAAATGATGTCAGCCCTCCCTTTCCTGGTCCAACTTCAAGAAGTCTTCCTTTTAAATATTTCTTGATTAATGAAACTTGATATTTTCTAAAATTATAAGCTGAATCAAAGTGTTCTAATTCGAATCCATCATATTGGATTAATTTCATTATTGTTATCTTGAATAATATTCAATAACTAAGTTGGGTTCCATTATAATTGGATATGGAACTTCTTCAAATTTAGGAATTCTTACAAACTTAAACTTTTTATTTTTTTCATCCATTTGTATGTATTCTGGTGTCTCTCTCTCTTTATTTGCCAAAGCTATATCAATAATTGCCAACTGTTTTGATTTATCCCTTATTTCAATATTATCCTCTTCTTTAACAGAATAACTTGAAATATTTACTTTCTTTCCATTAACTTTTACATGACCATGATTAATTAATTGTCTTGCAGAAAAAATTGTTGTTGCAAATTTTGCTCTATAAATTACAGCATCTAATCTTCTCTCAAGAAGTCCGATTAAGTTTTCACTAGTATCACCTTTTTGCATTGTTGCTTTTTTATAAATATTTCTAAATTGTCTTTCATTAATATTTCCATAATAAGCTTTTAATTTTTGTTTTGCTTGAAGCTGAATTCCATAATCTGAAGGCTTTGATGTTTTCGTTTGACCATGTTGACCTGGTCCATAGGCTCTAGTGTTAAAAGGGCTTTTAGGCCTTCCCCACAAGTTTACTTTTAATCTTCTATCTACTTTATGTTTAGAGTTTAATCTTTTAGTCATGTAATAGAGGGCTTTATAAACTTACTCTTAATTTTGTCAATCAACGTTTTTTACCCAAACTTGCAAATACACTTGATAATATACGTGTTTCTTTATCTGATAAGTCCATTCGATAAAAAATATTTCTTAAATTCTCAAGCATAATTGGCTTCTTTTCTTTTGGTTTAAAAAAATTTATATTTTCTAAATTTTTAACACATAGACTCACCATTGATTGAATTTCCTGTTTTGATGCTGTTTTAACTTTTTTTGACCTCTTAAATTTCTTTGATTTAATCTCAAAAATACTTGAAACAACCTGGGCAACTATTATGAGGCTGTGAGAAAGATTTAGAGATTTAAAATTAGGATTAGTGGGTATTTGTAATGTATAATTTGCATAACTAATTTCATTATTCGATAAACCTGACGCCTCGGAGCCAAATAAAAAAGCTACTTTCTTTTTAAAATCGATTTTTTTTAGACCTTCGATGTTAATATGTTTAACATTTTTATTTCTAAACCTTGCAGAAGTAGCAATTACAATATCAACATCATTAATAGAATCCTCTAAATTTTTATATAATTTACTCTTATTGATTATATTTTTTGCACCAACTGATGTAGCAAAAATTTTATCGTTAGGAAATATAGGTTTTGGATCAATTATAATCATTTTTTTAAAATTAAAATTTTTGATTGCTCTTGCGCATGCTCCAATATTTTCTGATAACTGAGGTTTATGTAAAATGAATGAAATATTTGCCTTGGTCATGTTATTTGGTTAAACCATGGTCTTTATTATATGATGATATTTCAGATGATTTAATTCCCTTTAAATATTTTTTATCAACATTAAAAATTGAAACTTTTAAGGGAAAACATTTCGATACATCTGATGAATGCTCAGAACCACAATCTCCGCCCGGACAAGCTGATAGAACGCCCAATAAATCAGTTTCAGCAAAAAATTCTAAATAATCACCTGGCCTGACTGGACTTGATTTCATAAAATATTGTTTAGTATCATTAGTAAAGCCAGTAAGCATAAAAACATTTAAAACATCATGAACAATTTTTTCGGCATCATTTACATTCATGCCTTTTTCTTTAACTAAAGCTCTTGTCAAATTTGAATGACAACAGTAATGATAATCACTACCTGTTAATAGTTTTGAAGTGTAGGGATCACACCTTGTTCCAATCACATCATGAACTGATCCACCATCTTCATCATAATCATACCAATCTAGTGTATCCCATGTAATCATCGCTAATGATCTAAAATAAGGAAAATTACTAAACATTTTATCTCCAACAGAAATATGAGTACCATAAAGAGCTCTTGTTTTTCCTGAATAAAATTTTTCATCGAGATTATTTGCTTGAAATAAATTTAGGTCACCAACTTGTGGGCCTTCTACACTTTCTATCCTAAAAAAATCTCCTAATTTTACATTGAATGATCTGGCATCTCTTGGTGGAATTATAACTTCATCAATTTTATTTAAATGTTTTCTAGCTTCATGAAGTATATTTAAGTTCTCATTATTTAAATCATTATTTGGATAACAAATAATCGGTTTCGCCCCTATTCTTTCATCAAGTTTTTTTGGTTTAGTTGAAAATTTTTTAATTTTCATTATTTACTTGCGGGAGCATTATCCTTAAACAATTTATAATCCAAACTGTCTATCAATGCCTTGAAAGAAGCTTCAATGATGTTGGTTGAAACGCCAATAGTAAACCAATTTTTTCCTTTGGAGTCTGTACTTTCAATTGAAACCCTAGTTACAGCTTCTGTTCCAGTATTTAATATTCTTACTTTATAATCTACTAATTTAAGATCTTTTAAATATTTTGAGTATTTTGCTAATCTATCGACGTTCTGTCTAATAGCGTTATCTAAAGCATTTACTGGACCATTGCCCTCACCTTCACAAATAATTTTTTCTCCATCAACTTCTAATTTTGCTTTAGCAGAAGATATTATATTTCCAGAATCATTTTTTTTAACAGAAACATCATATTCATTAATAGATATATATCTCGGAATCTCTCCAATAATTCTTCTTGCTAATAATTCAAACGAAGCGTCTGCTCCATCATAACTATACCCTATAAATTCCCTATCTTTAACTTCATCCAATAATTTTTTAATTTTGGGGTCATTTTCCTCAATATCAATCTTAATACTTTTTAATCTAGAAATTATATTAGATTTTCCTGACTGATCAGATACTACAATATTCCTATTATTTCCAACATCCTCAGGATTTATATGTTCATAAGTCTTTGGATCTTTTTGAACTGCTGACACATGCAACCCTCCTTTATGAGAGAAAGCTGCAGCACCAACATAAGGCAAATGTTGATTTGGTTTTCTATTTAAAATTTCATCAAGCAATCTTGAACATTCGGTTAAATTTTTTATATTTTCAGATTTAATTCCTGTTTCAAATTTTGAGGAAAAATCTTTTTTTAAAAAAAATGTTGGAATTAATGACATTAAATTTGCGTTACCACATCTTTCTCCAAGACCATTAATTGTGCCTTGTATTTGTCTAGCGCCTGAAATTACTGCTGCTAACGAATTAGCTACTGCATTTCCAGTATCATTATGAGCATGTATACCCAAGTTGTTTCCTGGAATAATCTTTGCAACTTCAGAAACTATTTTTGATACCTCATGTGGAAGAGTTCCTCCATTAGTATCACATAAAATTATCCATCTTGCTCCTTGATCATAAGCAGCCTTAACGCATGAAATTGCATATTTTGAATTAGCTTTATAGCCATCAAAAAAATGTTCTGCATCAAACATAAATTCTTTTTTTGCTTTAATAAAATGTTTTGCACTTTCGCTGATATTTTCTAAATTTTCTTCGTTTTTAATACCGAGAGCAACTTCAACATGAAAATCCCATGATTTTCCAACTAAACAGACTGAGGAAGTATTTGAATTAATAATAGCTGATAGACCTGGATCATTTTCCGCACTACGCCCAGATCTTTTGGTCATACCAAAAGAAGTTAGTTTTGCATTTTTAAAACTATGTTTTTTTTGAAAAAACTCTGTATCAGTAGGATTGGCGCCAGGCCATCCTGCTTCAATATAATCAACACCTAAATTATCTAAAGCTAACGAAATTTTTTCTTTATCTTCTAAAGAAAAATCAACTCCCTGAGTCTGAGCACCATCCCTAAGTGTCGTGTCAAAAATATATAATCTTTCTTTACTCATTTAAATTTCCAGACTGTTTTACCATCTTTGTCTTCTATTAAAACACCTTTATCAAGAAGCATATCTCTAATTTTATCAGCTTCCTTATAATCTTTATTTGTCCTGGCTTTTTTTCTTAATTCAATCATGTTTTTTATTTCTTTTTCAGATATTGAAACTTTATCTTTTTTATATTTATTCCACTGATCAATATTTTCATTAAATAAACCTATAAATTTACAAGCTGATATAAACAACTCTATATCTTTCCCTTTTTTAGCTTGATCAAAAAGCTTATGTAAATTTGCAATATATCCTGGTGTATTTAAATCTTCACAGAGTGGCTTAAGGATATTCTCGTTAATTTTAATATTTTTTACCTCAGATGAATATACACTGTACCATTTGTCTAATGTATTTTGACAATCATTTAATAATTTTTCGTTCCAGTCTAAAGGCTGTTTGTAGTGAGCGCTCATTAAAGCTAATCTAATAACTTGTCCACTCATCTTTGATTTAAAATCTTTTATTTTTAAAATATTTCCTTGTGATTTAGCCATTTTTTCATTTGACATTGTTATAAATGCATTGTGAACCCAATATTTTGCAAAAATTGTTGAGTCATTTGCACATCTAGATTGGGCTATTTCATTTTCATGATGTGGAAAAATTAGATCTATTCCCCCTCCATGAATATCAAATCCATTACCTAAAAATTTTTTTGACATAGCGGAACATTCTAAATGCCAACCTGGCCTACCCTTACCCCAAGGTGAATCCCATGAAGGCTCATCATCGTTTGAAGGTTTCCATAAAACAAAATCTTCAGAATTTTTTTTATTTTCACTTATCTCTACCCTAGAGCCAGCTATTAAATCCTCTAACTTTTTATTTGATAATTTTCCATAATCAGAAAATTTTTTTACCTCAAAATAAACATGCTTTTTATTTTCATAGGCAAAACCTTTTTTGATTAAATCATTTATCATCTCAATCATTATATCTATATGCTCGGTAGCTCTAGGTTGATGGGTGGGGTTTTCGCAATTTAAAAACTTACAATCCTCCAAAAAGCTTGATGTTATTTTTTCGGTTAATACTTTTGCGGAAATTTTCTGATCTTGAGAAGACTTAATAATCTTATCATCAATGTCTGTAATATTTCTTACATATGTTACTTTTGAAAAATTGTTTTTAAGTAATTTATAAAGAATATCAAAAATAACTAATGGTCTTGCATTACCAATATGTGGATCGTCATATACAGTTGGTCCACAAACATACATACCAATATTTTTATTATCCATTGGAATAAATTGTTCTTTTTTATTAGTTAAATTATTTGTTAAAAAAATATCCATATCTATTGATTAAGAAATATACCTTATTTGGTGATTTGTTAATCTAATTGATTAACTGGGAATTTTGCATACTGGAATTGGCTCCATTTTATGCAAATTCTGTTTTCTAATTTTTTCGTATTCTGCTTTATGAGGTGAGTCGGGATTGACCATTGCATCTTCTAAATCACTATATTTAAAACCTAATTGCCCCTCATCGGTTCTGCCATCATCCCATAATCCATCTGTAGGTGGAGCATCGATGATTTCTTTAAGTATACCTAATTCTTTTCCAAGTTCCCAAACTTCTGTTTTATTACAGTCTGCAATTGGTGAAATATCTACTCCTCCATCACCATATTTTGTATAAAACCCAACGCCAAAATCCTCTACTTTATTACCAGTTCCTACTACAATTCCTTTATTAGCTGCTGCTACTTGATAAAGTGTCGTCATTCTTAATCTTGCTCTAGAATTTGCATAACCATGCTCATTATCAAACTTATTAAGAGTAGAGGAAAAAGTTTCAAAAAGTTTATCTAAACTAATTGTGTGAGCTTCTACGTTTTTAAAATTTTTCACTAACCATGCCTGATGTTTTAAGCTCAAATCATGTTGATTATCCTTCTGTCTAATTGGCATTGTTAAGACAATAGTTTTGATACCTGTCATTGCACTCAGAGTGCTTGATACTGATGAATCTATTCCTCCTGATATTCCGATGACTAAGGACTCAGCTTTATTTGGCATTTGATCAACGTAATTTTTGATCCAATTTGAAATATATTTAGTTTTTTCTGAAAAATTCATAGTTAATATTTAATAATCTTTTGATTGAAAGCAATAGACTAAGATGCCGCCTGAACAGCATTTTTAGAATAGCTGCTATTCTTTTTAATCTCATCTGAAATTAAAAATGCTAGTTCTAAAGCTTGATTCGCATTTAATCTAGGATCACAATGAGTGTGGTATCTTGAAGATAAATCTTTATCAGATATTTTTTGAGCCCCGCCTGTACATTCAGTAACATTTTGACCAGTTAATTCAATATGTAATCCACCAGCATAACTTCCTTCACTCTGGTGACAAGCAAATACATTTTTGACCTCATTTAATACACTATTGAATGGCCTTGTTTTAAATCCGGTAGTAGCTTGGATTGTATTACCATGACACGGGTCGCATGACCAAATTACGTTTAGACCTTCTTTTTTGATTGCCCTAATAAGTTTTGGTAAGTGTTTAGAAACATTCTCATGACCAAATCTTGAAATTAAAGTTATTTTGCCTTTTTCATTGGATGGATTAATTTTATTACATAAATTAATTAGATCATCCGTTTTTAATGTAGGGCCACATTTAATACCAATTGGATTTTCTATACCTCTACAAAATTCAACATGTCCGCCATCAAGTTGTCGAGTTCTGTCTCCAATCCAAACAAAGTGAGCTGATGTATCATGATTTTCACCGGTAGTTGAATCCAATCTAGTCATTGATTCTTCAAAAGGTAATAACAAAGCTTCGTGTGATGTCCAAAAATTAACTGTTTTCAATCTTCTATTAAAGTCTGAATTAATTCCACATGCGTCCATAAACGATAGAGCTTTAGCTATTTGATCTTCTAATTCTTTAAATCTTTTAGCTTCAGGACTTTTTTTAATAAATCCTAAATTCCAAGTATGTACATTTTTTAAATCTGCAAAACCACCATGACAAAAGGCTCTCACTAAATTTAAAGTAGCCGCTGATTGAGAGTATGCTTTAAATAATCTTTTTGGATCTGGAATTCTTGCCTTTTCACTAAATTCTATTCCATTGATATTATCGCCAAGATAACTTGGTAATTCTACTCCATTTTTCACTTCGACAGGGGAACTTCTGGGTTTTGAAAATTGTCCAGCAATTCTTCCTAGCTTAACAACTGGTAATGATGCTGAGTACGTTAGAACTAAAGACATTTGCAGCATTAGCTTAAACGTATCTCGAATGTTGTCAGGATGAAATTCAGCAAAACTCTCGGCGCAATCTCCTCCTTGTAAAAGAAAAGCTTTACCATCAACAACTTCAGCAAGTTGCTGTTTAAGATGTCTTGTTTCTCCAGCAAAAACAAGTGGAGGAAAAGTTTTCATTTTATCTAAAACTTTATCCAATTCTTTTTTATCCGGATATTCCGGAATATGTTTAACTGGGTATTTTCTCCAACTATTTACTTTCCAATTTTTCATGTTCAACCTATGATTGTTGTATCAGAGTTTTTTATTTATTCAACGGTAACAGATTTAGCTAAATTTCTAGGCTTATCTATGTCAAAACCTTTTTTTAGAGCTGAATAATAAGCTAATTTTTGAAGAGGTATTGTTAATAAAAAAGGTAAAAGATCTTCGTTAGTGTTTTCAACTTCTAAAGTTTCCCAAATATTCTCTGAGACAACCTCATCCTTACTTTTATCAGTAATTAATAAAACTTTTGCGCCTCTGGCAATTACCTCCTGCATATTTGAAATAGTCTTTTTATAATATTTGTCTCTAGGTGCTAAGACCACTACAGGCATACCTTCCTCTATCAAAGCTAATGGTCCATGCTTCATTTCACCAGCGGGGTAACCTTCGGCGTGTATATAAGACAGTTCTTTTAATTTCAAAGCACCCTCTAATGCAATGGGATATGAAAATCCCCTACCTAGAAACATAGAACCTTTTGCATCATTAAATGTATTGGATATTGATTGTATCTTGTTATCAGTTAATAAAGTTTGCTCAACTAATTTGGGCAAATCTTTTAAATCTTTTATTTTTTGAATAAATATTTCTTTTTTTAAATCTTTTCTTAATAGCCCAAGTTTTAAAGATAAAATGTAAAGTATTAATATTTGACCTAAAAAAGCTTTTGTTGAAGCCACTCCTATTTCTGTTCCACAATGAATCGGTAACACAAACTCGGAGTCCCTAGCAATGGAGCTTTCTATCACATTAACTACTGCACACGTTTTCATCTTATTTTTTTTACATAAATCTAAAGCAGCATAGGTATCGGCAGTTTCACCAGACTGAGAGACAAAAACATATAATGTTTCTTTTTTAAATCTATTTTTTCTATACCTAAACTCTGATGCAATATCTACGTTCACATCTAATGATGTTAACTCCTCAAACCAATACTTTGCCATTAAACAACTATGATATGCAGTTCCGCAACCAATAAGAGTAATTGAGGATATTTCATTTATTTTCCATGGAAAATTATAGATGTTAATATCATTATTAACATTATCTACATATTCTTTAATTCCATTTTTTAAAGTAGTCGGCTGTTCTTCTATTTCCTTAGACATAAAATGTTTGTAATCTCCTTTAGAATACTTTTCTTCATCTAATGATAATTCCAAAACTTTCTTATTTATCTTTAGCCCCTCTTCGTTAAAAAAATCTATATGATCTTTTTTTATTATGCAAAATTCCCCATCATTAAGATATGTAATTTTATTTGTCATTGATTTTAACGCGTACGAGTCTGAACCTAAATAATTTTCATTCGGTCCATAACCAACTGCTAGTGGCGAACCTCTTCTGGCTCCAACTATTAAATCAGGATGATCCTTGAATATAATGCCAAGTGCAAAACTTCCATGAAGTGATTTTAAAGTTTTCTGAATTGAATTTACAATATTGTCTGTTTTTAAATTTTCTGTTAACAAGTGAACAATTACTTCAGTATCAGTTTGAGATTTAAACTTATGTCCCTTTCCTACTAAAAATTTTTTTAATAATGTTGAGTTTTCTATTATGCCATTATGAACAACAGATACATTCTGAGATGAATGAGGGTGTGCATTTATACTATTAGGTAGTCCATGAGTAGCCCATCTAACATGACCAATTCCTATAGTGCCTTCCATATTTTGAACCAAAGAATTTTTTTCAAGCTTGTTTACTCTTCCCTCAGATTTGACTTCATTAATTAAGCCGTTTGAAAGTGTGGCTATACCTGCTGAATCATAACCTCTATATTCTAATTTTTTTAAAGAACTTATAATTGAGCTTGATACAGATTTATTGCTGTTAATTCCTATAATTCCACACATTATTTTTTTTTCTTTATTTTATAGTTTTTAATTTCTGTTTGTAAACTTCTGGTTAAAGCTAAAGATTTTTTTTTCACATTTTTTGTAATTACCGAGCCCGCGCCAACAACACTTCCCTCCTCAATTGTCAAAGGTGCAACTAATGAAGAATTAGACCCAATAAAAACATTGTCTTTTATTTTAGTTTTGCTTTTTTTAGATCCGTCATAATTACAAGTAATTGTTCCGGCGCCGACATTTACAGACCTACCAATTATGCTATCACCAATATATGTTAAATGACTCGCCTTAGATTTTTTTCCTAAAGTGCTTTTTTTGATTTCAACAAAATTACCAACTTTAGATCCTTCTTTTAAAGTTGTACCGGGTCTTATTCTGGCATAAGGGCCAATATCAACTTTATTTTCTATTTTACATTTTTCAAGATGTGAAAAAGATTTGATTATTACGTTATTTCCAACTTTGACTTTTGATCCAAAAACAACATATGGTTCAATTGTTACATTTTTTCCAATTTTAGTATCTTTAGAAAAAAAAATTGTTTCTGGTCCAATCATTTTTACACCCAACTTTAAGAATTTCTTTCTTAAGTTTATTTGAGAATTTTTTAAATTTAATTGTTTCATCTTTGAAATTCTTTATATTAAGTATATATTTTTCTTAATTCACAAAATATTTCTTAAAAATACTTTGATTTATGAAACAAAAATTTACGATTCTCTTCGATTTAGATGGTACCCTTGTTGATACGGCGCCTGATTTGATGCGTGCTCACAATCATGTAATGAAAGAATTTGGATATCCTACAAAATCTACTGAGGAAATTAGAAATTTAGTGGGTCAAGGCGCAGGGGCAATGCTTGGACGATCAATTTGGGGACAGGCAAAAAAAGAATTTGGAAAAGTTCAAGATGAAAATATCAAAAAAGAGATGGTTAAACAATTTGTAGATTTTTATGGAAAGAATATCGTTAATGAAAGCACATTAATTAATGGTGTTAAAGAATTTTTAATCTGGGCTAAAAAAAAAGATATTTCTATGGCTGTATGCACAAATAAACAAGAACACCTTTCTGTGGATCTTTTAAAAAAAATTGGAATTTATGATTTTTTTGAATATGTAGCTGGTCATAATACGTTTGATTACTGTAAGCCCGATCCAAGGCACCTAACTTCAGTGATAGAAATCTTGAACGGGGATATAAAAAAATCGTTAATGATTGGTGATAGTGAAACAGATGCGAATGCAGCAAAAGCTGCTGGAATACCAATTATCCTATTAGAAGATGGGTATACTGAAAAAAATACAACCGAAATTTATCATAACCACCTTGTAAAAGACTTTGTTAATATAGAAAATATTGTAAGAGAATATCTTTAATATTGATTATTTTTTTTTAACTATTAAAAACAAATTCGATAATAAGGAGTTTTTTTGATAGTTCACAAAGTTAAAGTATATCCATCTAAAATACATTTACCAAAAAAGAATCAACTTGCATGGAAAATTGCTGAGATAGCAAGTGATAACGCAAGGCTAGATAAACATGCTATTGAAATGGCAATCAATAGAATTATAGATAACGCCTCTGTTGCGATTGCATCTTTAAATCGAAGACCAGTAATATCATCTAGAGAAATGGCTTTGCAACATTTAAGAAAAAATGGTGCAACATTGTTTGGTGTTAATAGTAAATTAAAATTTGATTGTGAATGGGCAGCTTGGTCTAATGGAACAGCTGTAAGAGAGCTTGATTTTCACGATACTTTTTTAGCTGCAGACTACAGTCATCCAGGAGATAATATTCCTCCACTTTTGAGCGTTGCTCAACAAAATAAAAAAAGTGGTTTAGATCTTTTGAGAGGAATTTTGACAGCTTACGAAGTTCAAGTTAATTTAGTTAAAGGAATTTGTTTGCATAAACATAAAGTAGACCATATAGCTCACTTAGGGCCAAGTGTTGCCGCAGGAATAGGCTCTATGCTAAAATTAAATACTGAAACAATTTATCAAGCTGTACAGCAAGCATTACACACAACAATATCTACTAGACAATCTAGAAAAGGAGAAATTTCAAGCTGGAAAGCATTCGCTCCCGCACATGCAGGTAAGCTTGCGATAGAAGCTGTTGATCGAGTCATGCGAGGTGAAGGAGCACCCAGTCCAATTTATGAAGGAGAAGATAGCGTTATAGCTAGAATATTAGATGGTAAAAAAGCTTTATACAAAGTTCCGCTTCCAAAAAAAAATGAGACTAAAAAAGCAATACTTGAAACATATACAAAAGAATATTCCGCAGAATATCAATCTCAAGCGTTAATTGATTTAGCAAAAAAACTAAATAAAAAGATAAAAAATTTAAATCAAATTAAAAAAATAGATATTTATACTAGTCATCATACTCATTACGTAATTGGCACTGGTGCAAATGATCCGCAAAAAATGGATCCTAATGCAAGTAGAGAGACTTTAGATCACTCAATAATGTATATATTTGCTGTTGCATTAGAGGATGGAAATTGGCACCACGTAAAGTCCTACACAAAAGCTAGAGCAAAAAGAAAAAGTACATTAAAAATATGGAGATCAATTAAAACTTATGAAGATAAAAAATGGACCAAAAAATATCATAATCCAAACCCCAAGAAAAAAGCATTTGGGGCAAAAGTAATAATTACACTTAAAAATGGTAAAAAAATAACTGAAGAACAAGGGGTTGCCGACGCTCATCCATATGGATTGCGTCCTTTTAAAAGAGAAAATTATGTTAATAAATTCTTAGTACTAACTGAAAATATAATAAGTAAAAAAGAAAGTGATAGATTCTTAAAAACAGTTCAAAACTTAAAAAAACTTAAATCTGGTCAATTAGATAAACTAAATATTGAGGTAAAAAAAAATAAACTTAAAAGAAATTTAAAAAAAGGTATTTTTTAATGCATTTTATAGAAAAAGAGCCCAAACAAAAAAGAGAGGATTTTAATCAAAAATTAAAATCTAATAAGATATTAAGAGTTCCTGGGGCTTATAATCCGTTAACTGCAAAATTAATTGAAGAAATAGGTTATGATGCAGTCTATGTTTCTGGTGGAGTAATGGCCAATGATCTTGGTTTTCCTGATATTGGTTTAACTACATTGCAAGATGTTAGCACTAGATCTTATTTAATTTCAAGAGTAACAAATCTTCCTACAATTGTTGATATTGATACAGGCTTTAAATCTTGTAAAGAAACAATTCAAACTTTCGAGGAATTTGGAATTACATCTGTGCATCTAGAAGATCAAATCGAAAGAAAAAGGTGTGGTCATTTAGATAATAAAGAATTGATATCTACAGATACAATGGTTAAAAAAATTAAAGAGTGTGTAGCTGCAAAAAAAGATGAAAATTTTAAAATAATTGCAAGATCTGATGCAAAAAGTGTTGAGGGAATTGATAAAATGATTGAAAGATGTAAAGCTTATATTGATGCGGGAGCTGAAATAGTTTTTCCAGAGGCTTTAAAAGATGAAAAAGAATTTGAAAAAGTAAGAAAAGAACTTTCATGCTACTTACTAGCAAACATGACTGAATTCGGAAAATCAAAATTATTCAACTACAAAGAGTTACAAGAGTTAGGTTATAATATTGTTATTT
The DNA here is from genome assembly GCA_902509725.1 of uncultured Pelagibacteraceae bacterium. Next base: position 25,114 of record CABWYI010000007.1, read on the forward strand.
ATCCAGTTACAACACAAAGATTAGCAATGAAAAATGTAGAAGATGGATTGAGAGACATTTATGCAAATGGACATCAAAACAATATTATAGATAAGATGCAAACTAGAAAAAGATTGTATGAGTTAGTTGATTATGAAAAATATAACAGTTTAGATGAAAAAATTTATAACTTTAATACTGACGGGCACGAATAATGACTGATGAAATTAAAAAAGGTTTATTAGGTATAATTGTTGATGAAACTGAAGTTTCTAAAGTGATGCCTGAAATTAATTCTCTTACTTACAGAGGTTATGCTGCACAAGACTTGTGTGTAAAATGTAAATTTGAAGAAGTAGCTTATTTAATTTTAAATGGAGAACTACCTAATCAAAATCAATTAAAAAAATTTGAAAAACAAGAAAGACAGGAAAGAAAGCTCTCTAAAACTATTCTTGATGACATTAAAAAATTTCCAAAAAAAGCTCATCCAATGGATGTTGCAAGAACTGCTGTAAGTATAATGGGTCTTGAAGATACAGAAACAAAAGATAATTCACCCAAGGCTAATATGCGTAAAGTAATGAGAATTTTCGCAAAAACTCCTGTTGCATTAGCTGCTTTTTATAGGTCAAGAAAAGGAAAAAAAATTATACCTCCAAAAAGTAATTTATCTTTTTCTGAAAATTTTTTTCACATGTGTTTTGGTAAAGTTCCTAATAAGGATATTGTGAAAGCTTTTGATGTTTCTTTAATTTTATACGCTGAACATAGCTTTAATGTTTCAACTTTTACCGCAAGGACGATTACAAGTAGCTTATCAGACATTCATGGTGCTATCACAGGAGCTATAGCAAGTTTAAAAGGTCCTTTACACGGTGGTGCAAACGAAGAAGTCATGCACATGATGAACAAAATTAAAAAACCAGAAAATGCATTTAAATGGATAAACAAGGCGCTAGACAATAAAGATGTAGTTATGGGATTTGGCCACAGAGTTTATAAAAGTGGAGACTCAAGAGTCCCTACAATGAGAGAATATTTTAGCAAGGTTGCAAAAATTAAAAAGGATAAAAAATTTGAAAAGATTTACGATATTGTTGAAAAAGTTATGATTGAAAGAAAAAATATTCATCCTAATGTTGATTATCCGACTGGACCTACCTATCATTTAATGGGTTTTGATACTGATTTTTTTACTCCAATTTTTGTAATCTCAAGAATCACAGGTTGGTCAGCGCATATCATTGAGCAACATGCTGCAAATAAATTAATTAGACCTCTTGCAAGGTATAAGGGTAACCAGCATAGAAAAGTTTTAAATTTAAACCAAAGATAAACTAATTTTTTTCAATTTTTGCAAATCTATCACCGCAAATAATACTACATTTAAAATTATTTTTTTTAATAAATTCATCTATTGCTTTTTTAACTCCTGGAGCGAAAGATAGATCGTAATCATCACAAATTATAGTACCCTCATTTTTGATTACTTCAATGCAGTTATTTAAATCATTTTTGACAGTCTCGTATTCGTGCCCACCATCTAAAAATACAAAATCTATTTTTGACATATCAATTTTTTTTAATAGTTGATTGGAATTTCCCTTAATTAAACTAATGTTTTTTTCGTATCTTTTTAATAAATCTTTGACTGCTTCAATACTATATGGATTCTGTTTTTTTATATATCTAAAATAAATAGTTTTTAAAGGATTTGAAAATTCTGTATTGGGTATTATTTCGGAAATATTGTTTGAATTTTTTTCAAATAAATCCAAGCCAATATATTTAAAGTTATCTTTATGAATCTTATACAATAAATCACATACATTTCTTGCTGTTACACCATGAAAAACACCAACTTCCAGAAAGGTTTTTGGTTTTTTGTCCATAACTTCGTTTAGAAAAAAATCACCAACTCCTTTTTGTTTCAGACTTGTTTTTCGAAAATATTTTTTATAATTCATGACTTATAGTTAAACTGACTACATAAAATTCTTTTTGATTTATGCGTTGTGTCCATATCGGTTTTTAAAATCATGACATTTTTAAATATCTTTTTAAAGTAATCAGCTCTTATTGTGTCAAAAATTATTTTGGTTTCTGGTTTACAGACATTCTTTAAATATTCTTCATATAAATGAAAATCATAATGATAATCTAATGAAAATAACGAAGTAATTACATCAAATTTTAAGATCGGAAGTTTATCTTTATCATAATCTGTTATATTTATTTGATTATCATTTATACCATTCATGTTTAAAAATTTTTCTAAAGTTTTTAAATCATTGTAAGACTCACTTTGCATCATACCGGTCCATCCATATCTTATTTTTCTTGAAATAAAATTTTTTTCTATAAAATAATAATTATTATTTTTAAAATTTTGATTTATAATTACTTCAAGACCTCCCATGCCACCACCAATACTTAGATAATTTTTATCCTCACTGGTTAAGTGTTTGCTAAGAGATTCAAATTCTTCTCCCATTCTATTGTAGTATTTTTTACTTACTTTATTTGAGCTTAAAAAAAATTTTGTCAAAAAATTGGAAAAAAAATATCTACCAAATATTTTTCTAAGTTTTTTTAATAAAGAACCTGCAATTTCAATTCTTTGCAAAACAATAAGTCTTGCAGCTTTTTTTGGAAGTAAAAAAGTTTTAAGCAAGAAATTTTAACTAAATGCTTCTACCCAAGATCCTTGTGTCGATGCTTTAGAATATTCTGTTGCACGACCTTCAAAGAAGTTCATGTGTTCAACAGCGTTCAGCATGGTATCCAACCATCCAAGAGGATTTTTTTGGACATCATAAATAGGTTCTAAGCCTAATTGAGTTAATCTTCTATTTCCAATAAATCTAATATAATCTTTAACTTCTTGTGCAGTTAAGCCTTCCATTGGACCCATCTCAAACGCTAGATCAATAAAAGCATCTTCATGTTCAATAATAGTTCTGCAAGCTTCATAAAGTTCTTTTTTTAGTTTTGCATTCCATATTTCTGGATTTTCTTTTATGAATTCTTTAAAAATTCTTATCATTGAATTGCAGTGAAGAGTTTCATCTCTTACAGACCAAGTAACAATTTGACCCATACCTTTCATTTTATTATGTCTTGGAAAGTTCAACAGAATTGCAAAACTTGCAAAAAGTTGGAGACCTTCAGTAAATGCACTAAAAACAGCAACTGTTTTAGCAATATCTTCTTTTGAACTCATATCAAAATTTTGCATGTAGTCATATTTATCTTTCATTTCTTTATATTTCATGAATGCAGAATATTCAGACTCAGGCATTCCAATTGTATCAAGTAAATGAGAGTAAGCAGCAATGTGAACCGTTTCCATTGAAGCAAAAGCTGTCATCATCATTAAAACTTCTGTTGGTTTAAAGACAGTTGTATAGTGTCTTAAGTAACAGTTACTAACCTCAACATCTGCTTGAGTAAAAAATCTAAATATTTGAGTTAATAAATTTTTTTCTGATTGAGTTAAATTCTTTTGCCAATCTCTAACATCATCTCCTAATGGCACTTCTTCTGGTAACCAATGAATTCTTTGTTGTGTTAACCACGCATCATAACACCATGGATATCTAAAAGGTTTATAAACTGGATTTTCTACTAATAGCCCCATTTTTTGTGGTTGAACTATTTCTTTGTTTGGCATTTTAATTTTTTCTTTTACTGACATGATAGACACTCCTCGTATTCTGGTTCTTCGGTTGATTGTTTATTTTTAGATTTATATACATTGGCTGTAACATCAGTCGAATTAGCGTTATTGATATTTTCAGCTCTTTGGATTGATTTTGATCTGCAATAGTAAAGGCTTTTCAATCCCTTTTTCCATGCATCAAAATGAACTCTATGTAATTCTTTTTTATGAACATCGGCAGGTAA
>CABWYI010000008.1 GCA_902509725.1 uncultured Pelagibacteraceae bacterium
TTAAATATTTCCCAAAGTTTCTTCTTGTGCTTGCAACGTTAAAGCTTCTATCATTTCATCAAATACTTCTCCTTCAAGGAATTCATTAAGTTTATGAAGAGTTAGATTTATTCTGTGATCTGTAACTCTCCCTTGGGGAAAATTATAAGTTCTTATTCTTTCTGATCTATCTCCAGTACCAATTTTACTTTTTCTATCTTTTGATCTCTCTTGATCAATTCTTGATCTCTCTAATTCATATAATCTGGATCTTAAAATTTTCATTCCTTTTGCTTTATTCTTATGTTGAGATTTTTCATCTTGTTGAGAAACAGACAGACCTGTTGGAATGTGCGTAATTCTAACAGCACTATCTGTTGTATTAACTGACTGCCCACCTGGTCCTCCAGCTCTAAATACATCTATGCGCAAATCAGCCTCGTTAATCTTTAAATCTATTTCTTCAGCCTCTGGTAGTACAGCAACTGTTGCCGCAGAAGTATGAACTCTTCCTTGTGTTTCAGTATCTGGAACTCTTTGAACTCTATGCACCCCACTTTCATATTTTAAAGTTGAGTAAATGTTAAAACCTTTAATAGAAGCAATTACCTCTTTTAAACCTCCTGCCTCACTCCGAGAAATTGATATTAGTTCTAATATCCATTTTTTTTTATTACTTACTTTCTCATACATTTTATAAAGATCCGCAGCAAATAAACTTGCCTCTAATCCTCCTGTTCCCGCTCTAATTTCAATTATCGCATTTTTTTTATCAGCTTCATCTTTAGGTAGCAAAAATATTTTTAATTTTTTTTCAATGTTTTCATGCTCCATAAGGAGGTCGTTAAGTTCTATTTGCGCCATCTTTTTTAATTCATCATCTGAATTTTTGTCCTCTAAAATTTTTTCTAAGTCATTTTTATTTTTTTCAAATGACAAATATTTTTTTGCATAATCAATTATATCATTTAAGTCTGAATACTCTTTTGATTTATCAGCGAACAATTTTTTATCTAAATTTCCTGAAGATAAATCTTTCTCTAATATTGAGTGCTTATTAATTAATTCTTCAACTGTCTTTTGAGGTATCATTTTTAATTATTTTCTAATTCAAGTGCTTTTTTTTCTACTTCACTAACAACCTTGTTAATCAGATCTTCAGTAAGAACTTTTTCTGCTTGTAAACCAGACAAATAAAGCATGTTGTTACCTTTTTTTCCACCTGTAATACCAACATCTGTCATGGCTGCTTCTCCAGGGCCATTTACCACACAACCAATTACCGATAAAGTAATTGGTGTTTTAATATGTGCTAATTTTTTTTCTAAAATTTTTACAGTATCTATCACTTGAAATCCTTGTCTTGCACAGGAAGGGCACGAAATAATTTGAACGCCTCTTTTACGAAGATTAAGTGATCTTAATATCTCATTACCGATTTTAACCTCTTCAACTGGATCATCGGAAAGAGAAATTCTAATTGTATCTCCAATGCCATCAAGAAGTAACGAACCTAAGCCTATTGAAGATTTCACACTTCCAGACACATAACTACCTGCCTCTGTAATACCAAGATGGAGTGGATAGTTGCTTACCTTAGAAAGTTGCCTGTATGCTTGTATTGACAAAAAAACATCCGAAGATTTAACGCTGACTTTCAAATTAGTAAAATTTTCATCCTCTAAAATTTTTATATTTCTCATAGCGCTCTCCACTAATGCTTCGGGACAAGGTTCTTTAAATTTTTCTAAAATATCTTTTTCTAAGGATCCTGCGTTTACTCCAACTCTAATTGAGCAATTATTATCCCTTGCAGACTTTATCACCTCTTTTATTTTATTTTTTTCTCCAATATTTCCAGGGTTAATTCTAAGACAACTAGCTCCATTTTTTGCAGCCTCAATCGCTCTTTTATAATGAAAGTGAATATCTGCAATGATTGGGATATCAACGTGTTTAATAATTTCTTTTAGTGCATTCGTTGATTCCTCATCTGGGCATGAAACTCTAACTAAGTCAGCTCCATGGCTTTGAATTTCACTGATTTGTTTGATGGTAGCTTTGATATCAGTGGTTAATGTATTGGTCATCGATTGCACAGAAATTGGATGGTCTCCACCAACTTTTACGTTGCCAACACTAATAACCTTTGTTTTTCTTCTATCAATTTTCCTAAATGGTCTAATATTCATTTTATTTCTCAAGTTTAAATTCTTTGTGTAATGCTACCAAAGCATTTTTAATATTTTTTTTATCAATTAAAACTGAAATTTTGATTTCAGATGTAGAAATGACTTTAATATTAATCTTTTTTTTTGCCAAGGCCTGAAACATTCTAAAAGTAACACCGGGCGTTGTTATCATCCCAACACCAATTATAGAAATTTTTGAAACTCCTTTTTCAAGTAGCAATTTTCTAAATTTTATACTTTTGTTTGATTTCAAAATTTTTTTAGTTATTTTTAAATCATCAGTTTTAATTGTGAAAGTAAGATCTGTCTCTTTTCCGTTTGATGAGATATTTTGAACAACCATATCTACATTAATTGCGCTTTTTGATAATGGTTTAAAAATAGATGCCGCAACACCTGGCTTATCTTTTACACCTATCAAAGTTACTTTGGAGTCGTTGTTTGTTGAAGAAATTCCCGTAATTATTTTATTCTTAGAAATGTTTGACCTTTTTGTTATTAATGTTCCAGGTTTATTAGAAAATGATGATCTTACTTCAATATCAATTCTATTTAATCTTGCATCTTGAATTGAAACAGGCTGCATAACCTTTGCTCCGAGAGAGGCCATCTCCAGCATTTCTTCATATGAAATCATTTTTATTTTTTTTGCATTAATTAATTTATTCGGATCAGTTGTATAAACACCTTCAACATCTGTATATATTATACACTTTTTTGCTTTAAAAAATTTTGCAAGCAAAATAGCGCTTGCGTCAGAACCCCCACGTCCTATCGTTGTTACTCTTGAGTTATCATTTATACCTTGAAATCCAGTAATAATAGGTGTTCCACCCTCTTTGAGATATTTAAAAATATTTTTTTTATCTATTTGATTAATTCTTGAGTTTTTATGGATGCCCTTAGTAAAAATAGGAATTTGCCATGCCAACCATGATCTAGCTTTAATACCTATATCAATCAAACTTCCAGCAATTAATGAACAGGCAACTTGTTCACCAGTTGACAATAAAACATCATATTCAGCGTCAGAAAAATCTCCACTTATTTCTTTTGATTTTTTAATTAAATCATTTGTCACACCGCTCATTGCCGATGAAACTACAACCACTTTATAATTTTTTTTCTTATAGGTTCTTATAATTTGCGCGATTTTTTTGATTTTTTTGATTGAACCCACTGAAGTTCCACCAAATTTTAATACTACAATTCTCATGACAAAATCATTTTTTTTAAATTAAAATATATTGATAAAATACATGTTGAATATAAAGTCAACTTAGTAATGAAAACTAACACAATTAATAAAAAAGAAATAGAAAAATTTTCTAAAATTGCTGAAGAATGGTGGAATCCTCAAGGAAAATTTAAACCTCTACATAAATTTAACCCTATAAGAATTTCGTATATTAAAGAAAATATTATCAAGACTTTTAAGCTTAATAATAAAAACAAACCCTTAGATAAAGTTAAAATTTTAGATGTGGGTTGTGGTGGGGGTTTATTGTCTGAACCAATGTCAAAATTAGGGGCTAGCGTAGTAGGTATTGATGCTTCTAATAAAAATATAAATGTTGCTAAATTACATGCTAAACAAAATCATTTAGATATTGAATATATTTGTGCTTCTCCAGAAACTTTAAAAAGTAATACAAAATTTGACGTTATATTAAACATGGAAATTGTGGAGCATGTTGATAATGTGGATATTTTTCTAAAATCTTGCTCAGAACTTCTTAAAGAAAATGGCATAATGTTTATTGCTACTTTAAACAAAACCTTAAAATCATATGTTTTTGCAATCATAGGAGCCGAATATATATTAAAATGGCTACCTATAGGCACTCATGAATGGGAAAAGTTTATAAAACCGAATGAATTAATAGATATTTTAAAAAAATATGATTTAAAACTTGAGTCTCTTGATGGTATGAAATTTAATGTACTTAAAGATGAGTGGAGTATAAGTCCTGATAATTCAGTAAATTATATTTCAAAATTTATTAAAAATTAATTATTTTTGTCATCAATCCAAGGTATTACCTGAGTATCAATCCCTTCATCTTTGAGCTCTTTCACTTCATCTTTCGATGCTGTGCCATAGATCCCTTTTTCTTTTTTTTTTCCATTATAATGGATTGATCTTGCCTCATATGCAAAATTTTTGCCAACATACTCAAAATTATTCTTTATAAATTTTTGATATTCTTTTAATTTTTCATTAATCTTTTTTAAATTTTTAGTATTCGTCTCAGATGTTTTTTGTTTAGGAACATTAATCAATTTAGGAGCCATTAAACTTTTTTCAACTTTTTTTGAATCACATTTATGACAATTTAAAAGTTGTTTTTTTTTTAATTTTTCAAATTCCCCGGATGAAGAAAACCAACTATCAAATAATAAATCACATTTTTTACAAATTAGCTTATATTTAATCATATCTTATAAATAATAATTAAAATTTGAAATTCAATAGCTAGACCAGATTAGCTCCTGTAGTCTGAATTTATTTCTATATATTTTTTTGTTAGATCCATTGTATAAGTTATAAATTTTTTGGAACCAGTTGAACTGTCAATCTCAATCTCAATATTATCATTTTTCATATAATTTGAAACATCAGTCTCATTATAATTTATATTAAGTTTTCCATTTTGAATAATTGAATAATCTCCAAATTTAATTGAAAGTTTATTTAAGTTAATAGATATTCCTGTTTTTCCAATTGCCATCACTATTCTTCCCCAGTTTGGATCTTCACCTGCTATAGCAGTTTTTACTAGTGGAGAATTAGCAATCGAGAAACCAATTTTTTTTGCATCATCCTCTGTTTTACAATTTTTAACTATAATATTTATAAATTTTGATGCACCTTCTCCATCTGCAACAATTCTTTTTGCTAAGTTTAATAAAACATTGTTAAGTGATCTATCAAAATCTTTTAATCTATCATCATTAATGTTGTTAATTTTTAAATGTTTACGTTTTGAGGTTGAAAAAATAGTTACCATATCATTTGTGCTTGTATCGCCATCACAACTTATTGCATTAAATGTTGTGGTTATATTTTTTTTTAAAAGTTTCTTTAGTAATTCATTTGAAATATCTGCATCAGTAAATATATAACCGAGTGTGGTTGCCATGTTTGGCTGTATCATGCCTGACCCTTTGGCTATTCCATATATCTTAATTCTACTATTTCCTATCTCACACTCCTCCATAGCCATTTTAGGCTGAGTATCAGTTGTCATGATTCCAAGTGCTGCTTTCATCCAAATATACTTGTTTTGTGTATATTTTATTTTTTCAATTAATTCTGGAATTTTATTTCTTATACTTTCCTCAGGAAATGTTTCTCCAATTGTGCCTGTGCAGCCAAAAATTATTTCCTTGGGCCTAATTTTTTTTGGGACATCTTCGTCATTTTTTTGTTTTTCTGTTAATTTTTGTGAAACAATTTCAGCAATTTTCTCTAAACTTTTATATCCTTGTTTTCCTGTGAAACAATTTGCATTTCTAGCATTTACCATTAATGAAAATATTTTTTTTGTTTTTTGATTTTGGTTCCATTTTATATTTTCAGAAATAATCTTAGACTGGGTATATACAGAGGCGAAATTTGCCCCCTCCCTAAAATAAAACATCACAAGGTCATCCCTGATATTTTTGTATAAATTGGCACTAACTGTTGAGATGGATAAACCATCTATATGATTAAGATCTTGAAATTCTTTCATTCTACTGTTTTTTGATTTAGAAACAAAAAAATTTGAGAAATTTATACCCATAGTATTTAAAAAATATGTTTAGTAATTATATTAAAGTATATAAATAAATAATAGATCAAAAAAATTATGCTAAATCCTTTAAAATTTATTTCTAAATTCATAAAATCTAATAATCAAAAAGAATTAGATAGGATTAACGTTATTGTCAAAAAGATCAATCTCTTTGAGGAAAAATTTAGCGAATTTCAAGACTCTGATTTTCCTAAAAAAACCAATGAATTCAAAGAACAGATCAAGAAAGGTAAAAGTTTAGACGATATTTTGCCTGAGGCATTTGCATTAGTAAGAGAGGCTTCAAAAAGAAAAAGGAATGAGAGACATTTTGATGTTCAATTAATAGGAGGAATAGTTTTGCACGAAGCTAAAATTGCTGAAATGAAAACTGGTGAGGGTAAAACTTTAACAATTACACTTGTAGCTTATTTAAACGCACTACATGAAAAAGGTGTGCATATTGTAACTGTTAATGACTATCTTGCAAAACGAGATTCAATTGAGATGGGTGAAATTTATAATTTTTTAGGTGTTAGCTCGGGTTTTATAAATAATGATCAAAATGATGATGAAAGAAAAAAAAATTACAATTGCGATATCACTTACGCAACTAATAGTGAACTGGGTTTCGATTATCTCAGGGACAATATGAAATATTCAAAAGATGAAATGGTGCAAAGGGAACATTTTTTTTCAATCGTTGATGAAATAGACTCATGCCTCATAGATGAGGCAAGAACACCTTTGATAATTTCTGGTGCTGCTGAAGATAAAACAAATCAATATCTGAGCATTGATAAATTAATAAAAAAATTAAATAGTAAAGACTATGAAATTGATGAAAAAGATAGAAATATACTTCTAACTAATGAAGGTATAAATAATATTGAAAAGATTTTTTCTGAGGCAGGAATACTAAAAAATAACAATTTTTATGATCCAGAAAATTTACATTTAGTTCATCATGTAAATCAAGCTTTAAGAGCTAATCATCTTTTTGAAAAGGGTAAAGATTATATTATTCAAGAAAATGAATTAAAAATAATAGATGAATTAACAGGTAGAATTCTTGAAGGAAGAAGATTTGGAGATGGACTTCATCAAGCTTTAGAAGCAAAAGAAAAAGTTAATATTCAACTTGAGAATCAAACTTTAGCATCAATTACTTATCAAAATTACTTTAAGCTCTATAAAAAAATTTGCGGATGCACAGGTACAGCCGCTACAGAGTCGGAAGAATTTTTTGAAATATATAATTTACCAGTTGTCGTGATACCAACCAATAATCAAATGATAAGAAAAGATTTTAATGATCAAATATTTAGAACTGAAAAAGAAAAAAATTTTGCTATTATAGAAAAAATTAAAGAATGCAATAAACTTGGGCAACCATTATTGGTATTTTCATCAAGTGTCAACAAATCAGAAATTTATTCAAAGTTATTAAAAAGTGAAAAAATAAATCATGTAGTTCTTAATGCAAAGAATCATGAAAATGAGGCTGAAATTATTGCAAATGCAGGAAAAGAGGGATCTGTAATTATAACCACAAGTATTTCTGGAAGAGGAGTAGATATCCAGCTTGGTGGAAAAAAAGGATCTGTAGATAACGAAAAACTTCTAGATGAAAAAAAAAAGATAAAAAGTTTAGGAGGTTTGTTTGTTATAGGAACAGAAAGAATGGAGTCGAGAAGAGTTGATAACCAAGCTAGAGGAAGATCGGGACGACAAGGTGACGAAGGAAGCTCTATTTTTTATGTAAGTCTTGAGGACGACCTGATGAGAATCTTTGGATCAGAATCGATGAATAATATGCTTGAAAAATTAGGACTTAAGGATGGCGAAAGTATTGATCACCCTTGGATTAATAAAGCATTAGAAAGAGCGCAACAAAAAGTTGAGGCAAGAAACTTTGATATCAGAAAAACTCTAATCAAATTTGATAATGTATTAAATGATCAAAGACATGTAATTTTCTCCCAAAGGAAAGATGCCATGAATAGTGATCAGATTTTCAATTACTCTGAACATTTTTTAAACGAGATTCTAGATAATCTTATAGATATAAAAAACAAAGAAGTTTCGAATATTCAGAAAAATGATTTTAGTAAAAAATTAAAACAAATTCTCGGAAAAAACTTTAATGATGATGAATTCACACAGTTAATAGAGTTAAATTCTAATAATTTTAAAGAAAAAATTAATGAAAAATTTAAGAATATTCGTAAAGAAAGAATAAAGCTTCTGGGAGAAGATCAATCAAAAGTGTTAGAAAAAAGAATTTTTTTACAATCTATAGATCTTAATTGGAAATTACATATACAATATTTAGAACAATTAAGACAGGTAATTGGACTAAGATCTTATGGGCAGCGAGATCCTTTAATTGAGTATAAAAAAGAGGCCTTTGATTTATTTGCAAATTTATTAGAGAAATTAAAATTTGATTTAATAATAATGTTAATGAATTTAAAGATAGTAGAAGCTCCAAAAGAAGAAATTAAAAATATACAATCAAAATTTATAAACAAAAATCCTAAAGGTAAAAAGTTAAGCAGAAATGATCCTTGTTTTTGTGGCTCAGGAAAAAAATATAAAAAGTGTTGCGGCGCTTTATAATGATACTATTAAGAAAATTGATAATACAATTATGCTCCCTACAATAAAAAGAGCATTTTTTTTGTTTTGAAATATTTTTTCATAAAGATTGCTTTTAGATTTTAATGAAATTAAGTTTTCTGCGCTTTCAATAAAACCTTGATTTCTTCCAATTTTTAAAAACTTATTTTTTCTATCATTGAAAATTTCATCACCAGACATATTGTCATAATTTTTAAGATTTTTTAATATTGAAAGTTTTAAATTTTTTAGGATTAAATCTCTATTTCTATGAGCACCTCCTAACGGTTCTTGTATTATTTCATCAATAATTTTTAAATCTAATAAATCTTTTGACGAAAGTTTCATTGCTTTAGCTGCTTCGAGCATTCTTTTTGGATCTCGCCACAATATAGTCGCGCAGCCCTCTGGGGAAATAACTGAATAAATTGCATTTTCAAACATTATTACTTTATTAGAGGAGGCTAAAGCTATTGCACCACCAGAACCACCTTCACCAATTATAATAGATAAAGTTGGAACTCTCAATTCCATACAACACTCTATCGATTTTGCTATTGCCTCAGCTTGACCTCTTTCTTCTGCTCCTACACCAGGGTAAGCACCGGGCGTGTCTATGAAAGAAATAATTGGTATCTTAAACTTATCTGCTAATTTCATTAAGCGTATAGTTTTTCTATATCCCTCGGGCCGCATCATTCCGAAATTTCTTTGAATTCTTGTTTCTAAGCTATCGCCCTTCTCTTGGCCAATAACCAAAACTGACTGACCATTAAATTTTGCAAATCCAGTTAAAACAGATTTATCTTCTCCATAATATCTGTCCCCAGATAATGGAATAAATTCATCAAATAAATTATCTATGAAAAATTTTGATTTAGGCCTATCCTCGTGTCTTGCGACCATTGTGATTTGCCAAGGATCTAAATTCGAGTATATGGATTTTAGTTTTTGATCGATCTCTTCCTCAGTTTTCATAATTTTTTTTGTATCAACTTCTGAGAGAGCTTCCTTATTGTTGTAAGGATCTTTAAGCAAATCCAGGTCTTTTTCCAGGTCTTTTATTTCTAATTCAAAATTGAGATAATTTTTCATACTGTTTTTTTAATAATTTTATTTATAAACTAAAAATTGGCAATAAGATGTTTAATATAAAATTTTATGAAAAATAAAGAACAATTTATCAAAATTTATGATTTATCAGTATCAAAAGTACTTTATAACTTTGTAAATAATGAGCTTTTAAACGGTATCAAAATTTCAAGGTCTCAATTTTGGAGAGGCTTCAACAAAACTGTGCATGAACTTTCTCCAAAAAACAAGAAACTTATCGAAACTAGAGAAAAAATTCAAAAAACTTTAGATTCTTATTATCTTAACAGAAAAGGGAAAAAGATTAACTTAAATGAATACAAAACTTTTCTTAAAAAAATAGGTTATTTAAAAAAGATTGGGCCAAATTTTAAAATTCAAACACAAAATCTAGATAGGGAAATTTCAAGTGTTTGTGGGCCACAATTAGTTTGTCCTGTGTCGAATGCAAGATTTTTGTTAAATGCAGCCAATGCTAGATGGGTTAGTTTATATGATAGTCTATACGGAACAAACATTATACCTGAAACCAAAGGTGCGGTAAAAGGAAAAACTTATAATCCGATCAGGGGAAAAAAAGTAATTGAGTATGCAAGAGAACTTTTGGATAAATATATTCCTTTAAAAAAAAATAGTTGGAAAAACCTTAAATCCATACCATCAATTTCAAATGGTTTTATAGATTTAAACCTAAAAAATAAAGATCAATTGATTGGTTACAAAAAAAATAAAAAAAAATTATCTTCATTATTATTCAAAAACAATAACCTTCATATTGACATAATTTTTGATACAACTGGAAATCTTGAAATAAATAACCCCGATGGAAACCAAGATCCATTAAAGATTCACGATATAATATTAGAGTCAGCAATTTCTACAATATGTGATCACGAAGACAGTGTTGCGGCTGTAGATGCTGAAGACAAAGTATTAGGTTATAGAAATTGGCTTCACTTGATGAAAGGAACATTGATTTCAAAATTTAATAAAAATGGAAAGACTATAACAAGAAAACTTGCTGCAGACAGACTATATAAAGATTTTAGTAATAAAAAAATTATTCTCCATGGTAGATCATTGTTATTAAATAGAAATGTTGGGCATCTAATGACGAACCCAGCTATCCTTTTAAAAGATGGTTCAGAATGTCCCGAAGGGATTTTAGATGCGTTTGTAACATCAGCTGCATGTCTTCACGATTTTAAAAATAAAGGAAATTCCAGAACTAATTCAATATATATTGTAAAACCAAAAATGCATGGTCCTGAAGAATGTGCTTTTACAAATCTTATTTTTGAAAAAGTTGAAAAAGTTTTAAAATTAAAAAAAAATCAAATCTTATGTGGAATAATGGATGAGGAAAGAAGAACTTCAATTAATCTAAAAGAATGTATAAAAATTTTAAAAAAAAGAGTTTTTTTTATAAACACTGGTTTTCTTGATCGAACCGGAGATGAAATTCATACCTCGATGGAAATGGGACCAATGATTTTAAAAGGTGAAATGAAATCATCTAAATGGATTAAAGCTTATGAGAATAATAACATTGATATAGGATTAGCATGTGGATTTTCTGGAAAAGCACAAATAGGCAAAGGTATGTGGGCAATGCCAGATTTATTAAAGGAAATGATGCAACAAAAAATTATACATCCTTTATCAGGAGCCAATTGTGCTTGGGTGCCTTCTCCTACTGCAGCAGCTATTCATGCCCTACATTATCATGATGTAGATGTTTTTTCTAAACATCAAGAAATAAAAAAAAGGAAGCCTTCAAAATTAGATGATTTGCTAACTGTTCCAATAAATCAATCACGAATCTGGTCTAAAGATCAAATTGAAAAAGAATTAAAAAATAATGCTCAGGGAATACTAGGTTACGTTGTAAGGTGGGTAGATCAATCAGTTGGTTGTTCAAAAGTTCCTGATATAAATGGTGTCGGCTTAATGGAAGACAGAGCCACTTGTAGAATAAGCAGTCAACATATAGCTAATTGGCTACATCATGGAATATGTAGCAAAAAACAAGTTTTGGAAATTATGAAAAAAATGGCTAAAGTTGTTGATAATCAAAATCTAAAAGACATTAGTATGAGAGGTAACGATCCTTATGAAAGAATGGGTGGAAATTTTGATAAATCTATTGCTTTCAAAGCTGCGTGCGATTTAATCTTTCATGGAAAGTATCAGCCCTCTGGCTACACAGAGCCATTATTACATTTTAATAGATTGATGAAAAAATCTATATAAACATTATTTAATTCCAACTCTATTTTTAAAAGCTGAAAAAAGTGTTCCATCGTCTAGACTTTCTATTTCTCCACCTACAGGCAAACCTTGGGCAAGCTTAGTAACTTTAGCTTTTGTATTTTTTAAGCTATCTTGAATATAATATGCAGTTGTTTGACCTTCGACTGTTGCACTTGTAGCCAATATCACTTCCTCTATATTTTCTTTATTTACTCTATCAACTAAAGAGTTGATTAATAAATCCTCTTTTCGTTGACCAGCTGAGGATATAGTTCCGCCTAATATGTGGTAATACCCTTTGTAAATATTTGAGTTTTCAATTGACCATCGATCCGCTAAATCCTCAACCACACAAATTTTATTGTATTTTTCAGTGACATTTTCACAATTTAAACACCCTTTTGAATGAGATTTTAATGAACCACAAGAGTTACAACGTGTTACATTTTTATATACTTGCGCTAGGGTGTTTGCCATAGGTTTTACGATTTCATTCCGATTATTTATCATTTTTAAAACAATTCTTTTGGCAGATTTAGGCCCTAAGCCTGGAAGCTTAGAAATCAATTTTATTAATTCATCTATCTCATCTAAATTTTGCATTACTTAATTTAAAGTGGCCACTTAAATCCAGGAATTCCAAAGCCTCCTGCAGCTTTAGAAATTTCCTCACTTGTTTTGGTCTTTATTTGATTTTTTGCATTATTGTGTGCAGCTACAATTAGATCCTCAACTATTTCTTTTTTCTCTCTAAAAATTTCCTCAGATATTTCGATTTTTTGCATTTCTCCTTCACCATCTAAAATTACTTTTACCGAGTTGGAACCAGAAATACCCTCAACCCTTATCTTTTTAATGTTTTCTTGGCTTTCTTTCATTTTAGCCTCTAGCTCTTTTGCTTTGTCTAATATTTTACTAAAATCATTCATTTAATCCTCTTTTTTATTTTGTGTATCAATGTCTATCAACTCTGCATCTGGAAATTTTTTTAAAACAATTTTATATAATTCTGTTTCCTTAACTTTATCTGTTAATTCTTTTTTTTTTATTAACTCTTTTTCTTTTATAGAAAAATCACCCTGTGTCTTGCTCAATGTAATAATCCATCTTTTTTTTGTCCAATCAAATAATTTTAAAGATAATTCTTTAACAAAGTTTTTATCTAATTTATCATTAAATGAAATTTCGATCCTTTGAGCATCAAAGCTAACAAGGTTAACATTTTTCTCTAATTCATATTTAAGTTTAATTTCTTTTTTTTCTGAACAAATCTTTATTAAATCATCAAACGAAGTTATGTCGATTTTTGTTTCTGCTTTATAGTCGTTTTGGATTTCAGGTTTAGAATCCTTTTCCTGAGCTACATTTTTAATTTGATTGACAAATTCTTTCTTTGAATCGATGTTCGTATCATTATTTTCTTTTATTCTTTTTGTTATTTTTTCATTAAGATTTTCGCTAACAGCTAAATTTTCTTCTATTTTTGATGAGATCAAATTCATTAATCTAATTAAGTACATTTCTATAGTTAAATTTTGATTCGTGACTATTTCTATCTCCTCTAAAGTTCTAATCGTAAATTGCCAAAATAAAATTAAAACATTATTATCTACCTTTTGTGAGATTTCTTTTATCTTTAGATGTTCTTTATCATTTAATGAAAAGTTTGAGCTTTCTAATGAAAGTGAGTTAATATTTTTAAAGTAATAAATTAGTTCTAAAAAATCATTAATAAATACTTTTGGCTCAATGCCTTGCTCATAAATTTTTCTGTAACTTTCCATAACTTTATTTTCATCCCCTAATAAAATAAATTCAAAAAGATCTATTAAATGTGATTTATCAAAATAACCAAAAATTTTCTGGGCACCTATTAAATCTAATTCTTGCCCCTCATTTAATGTAATTAATCCTCTATCTAATAATGATAAAGCGTCTCTAACTGAACCTTCGGAAATTTTGACTATTAATTTTAAAGCATCATCAGAAACAGCACCATTTTCTTTATCTTTAATTCTTTTTAAAAATTCAAATAATTCTAAAGATTTTACTCTGGATAGATCAAATCTCTGACATCTTGATACAACAGTTATGGGTATTTTCTTTATTTCTGTAGTTGCAAATATAAACTTTAAGTATTCTGGTGGTTCCTCCAGAGTTTTTAACAATGCATTAAAAGCTTGCTTGCTTAACATATGAACTTCGTCAATGATAAATATTTTATATTTTGCAGATGTTGGGCCATATCTAGAGAACTCGATTAAATCTCTAACATCATCAACGCCAGTTTTGCTAGCAGCATCCATCTCTAGGACATCTATATGTCTTGAACTTGCTATAGCATCACAATTATCACATAATTTATCTTTACAAAGATTTTCATACCCTTTTAAACAATTTAGAGACTTAGCTACTATCCTTGCGATTGTGGTTTTTCCAACTCCTCTAATACCTGTAAATAAATATGCATTAGGTATTTTGTCTGATTTTATTGAATTTAATATTGTCTCAGCCACTATGTCTTGACCTATAAGATCATCAAATGAAGATGGTCTATATTTTAAAGCTAAAACTTTTGAATTTTTACTCATTATTAATCCTTAGGAGACTAGAACCTGAATAACTGTCTTTACGACTGCTTCTGTTAAGATCTGGTCGGGTTTAAGCAGCACCCACCTCTAGCCTCCAATAAGTATTATAGCAGTAATAATTTCTAATCCACAAGAAAAGTTTAAATTTTATTTTTCTCTTTGTTTGTCAGCTTCAAAAACACCTAGAACGTGAAAATCTTGACAGTGCAAACCTAATTCTTCTAAAGATTTTTGAACCTTTGAATCTTCTAAGTGTCCATCTAAATCACACAAGAAAAAAAATGAATCAAAGCTATTCTTTTCAGGATAGCTCTGTAATTTAGTCAAATTCACTCCATTGATAGCAAATCCACCTAGAGATTGATACAAGGCTGCTGGTTTACTTTTTAATTTAAATAAAAATGAAGTTATATATTTTTTTTTTTCAAACTCGGGTTGTAAAATATCTTTTCCCATTACTAAAAATCTTGTCAGATTACCACTCTCATTTTCTATATTTTTTTTTAAAATTTCTAAGTCATAAGTTTTTGCGCTTAGTGATGAAGCAATAGCTGCTTTTTTTTTATCATTAGTTTTAGAAATCATTTCCGCTGAACCTGCTGTGTCAGCTCTCACATGTTCTGTAAAACTGTTAGCTTTTATAAATTTAGAGCATTGGGACAATGCTTGTGCGTGCGAATAAACATCGTTAATTTCAGAAATTTTTGTTCCTCTAACACCTAGTAAATTATGTTCAATTTTTTGAAAATATTCGGCGTAGATATTTAATCTATATTTGAAGATAAGATATTCAATTCCTATATTACCAGTAATTCTATTTGACTCAGGAATTATTAATTTTGACTCTGAATCTTTTGATGCATTTAAAAAACAATCGTCAAAAGTTTTACAAGGCAATATCTCCGAGTCAGGATATAGTGATAGGGCTGCTAAATGTGAATATGCACCATAAGTTCCTTGAAAATAAATTTTTTTTTTCATTTTTTTTCCATCACATTTTTAATAGCTATATAATCTTCAAAAGTATCAACTCCAATAGGTGAGGTTTTAGCAAGAGCAACATTAATAGTCATATTATTATCTAAAGCCCTTAACTGTTCAAGCTTATTTTTTATTTCATTTTTAGATTGTTTGTAAGAAACAAATTTTTCAAGTGTCTCAAAATCATAGCAGTAAATACCCAAGTGATGGTATATATTTCCTTTTAAATTGTTTGTTTTTCTCATGAAATTCGTGGCTTCTGGAAATTTGGTTTCATCCAAACTTTCTTTTGTTTGGACCTTAACTATGTTTTCATTAAGACAAAATTTTTTATCTAAAAGAGGTGAAGCAAGTGTTCCGATTTTTGAATTATTCCTTTTCATTTGATTATCAAGATTTTTAATATCAGCTGAATTCATAAGTGGCTCATCACCTTGAAGGTTGACTATAAAATTAATATCTGTTTTTCCCAATATTTTAAGTGCTTCATAAATTCTATCTGTGCCTGACATATGTTTATTACTTGTTAAGATTGCTTGTCCACCATTTTTTCTAACATCCTCAATTATTTCATTATCCTCTGCGGCCACAAAAACTTCACCAATATTTGCTTCTTCTGCTTTTTTAAAAACGTGGGAGATAATTGATAGACCATTTATTTTGAGTAATGGTTTACCTGGTAATCTGGTCGCTGATAGCCTAGATGGAATTATAATTAATGTTTTCATTGATATTTTATAATTTTTTTAGTCTAAAAATAGAGGCAAAATTGTACATTTAAATATAAGCATTTTACTATTTATAATGTTATATGTTCAAAGTAAATTTTTATAAAATGGATTCTTTTGAGTTAAACAAAATAATAGCAGCAATTTTGATGGTCGCTTTATTAGTAATAGGTATTGGAAAGTTATCTGATGCAATTTTTTATGTTGAAAAACCCAAAACTCCAGGTTACCAAGTTGAAGTTGAAAAAGTTGCTGTTAGTGAGACTTCAAGTTCCGAGCCAAGTGAAGATAAAGTTGATATTGCTGCGCTAATGGCTATGGGTAATGTTACAAGCGGTGAGAAAATTTTTAAGAAATGTGCGGCATGTCACTCTATAGAAAAAGGTGGTAAAAACAAAATTGGGCCCGCATTGTACAATGTGGTAGGAAGACAAGTAGGTGGAGTTTCTGATTATAAATACTCTAAAGCACTAGTGGCATATAAAAAAAATTGGACTTTTGAGGAACTTAACGGATTTTTACTTAAACCCACAAAATGGATTAAAGGAACAAAAATGGCTTATGCTGGTTTAAGAAAAGAGGAAGATAGAGCTTCAATAATCAAATATTTGAATGAAAAATCAGATAGTCCTTTACCTCTACCTTAATTTACCAAAACAATACAAAAGTATACTTTTTTGAACATGAATTCTGTTGCTTGCTTGCTCCCAGACTCTTGATTGTTTGCTAAAAAAAACTTTCTCATCAACCTCTGGACCTCTAGGTAAACAGTGTAAAAATATACAATTTTTTTTGGCTTTGGCCATGAGACTAGATGTGATTTTAAATTTTTTAAACTTATTAATTTTATTTTTTTTATTAACTTTATCATTCATTGAAATTACTTTATCAGTGAATATTACATCTGCGTTTTTAGCCGCTTTATTAGCGTCATTAAAAATATTTATTTGATTTTTATTGTTTTTGATCCAATTTAGTACTTCTTTTTTTGGTGCATAATTATTTGGACATCCAATATTGAGTCTAAAATTTAATTTTACAGAAGCTTCGATCAAGCTATTTAAAACATTGTTGCAATCCCCAATCCATGTGATGTTCAATTTCGATATTGATTTTTTTTTGATTTCTTCAACTGTAAAAACATCAGATAAAACTTGAGTTGGATGAGAAGATGGACTAAGCCCGTTAATTAATGGTATTGATAAATTCTTTTTCAGATTTTCTATTTTTTGATCACTATCAGTTCGAAGCATGAAACCGTCTCCATAAGTAGAAATAATTTTTGCAGTGTCTTCAAGCGTCTCTTCGCCGGTGCCAAGATGGAGTTCATTAGACCTTAAAGTTATAGTGCCACCACCAAGTTGTTTGATGGCAAGATTAAAACTTAATCTAGTTCTAAGACTAGAGCTTTCGAACATTTGTATAAGAAGTTTTCCTTTTAAAGGAGATCCTCTATCAACTTCTAAGATATTTAATTTTTTTCTTGATTGTTTTCTTTTTTTTGAGTCCTCTAAAATTTTCTTTAATATCCTGTTTGGTATATCTTTTATATGAGTGAAATGTTTCATTTTTCAAAATTTAAACAAACTTTTTTAATAATCTTAATTGCAAGATCAATCTCTCTTTTTTTTACATTAAGAGGTGGCAAAATTCTTACTACATTATCTGCTGCTCTAATCGTAAGTAGCTTGTTATCCATTAATTCATTAATAAATTTTGATTGATCATTATACATTTGTAACCCAATTAAAAAACCTCTGCCTCTTACATCTTTAATTAATTTTGGAAATTCTTTTTTTACTTGAAATAATTGATTATGAAAATATTTTGAATTTTTTTTTACTTTTGTTAAAAAATTTTTTTTAAAAATAATATCCAGAACTTTATTTCCAATTTGCATTGCCAGAGGATTTCCCCCGAATGTTGAACCGTGCGTGCCAGGTGTCATTCCAGAGGCAACCTTTTTGTTCATTAAAACTGCTCCTAATGGATATCCTCCACCAATTCCTTTGGCAATAGGCACTATGTCTGGTTTTACTTTGGACTTATCAAAAGCAAAAAAATCACCCGATCTACCAATTCCACATTGTACTTCGTCTAAAATTAATAATATTCCTTTTTTATCACATAATCTTCTTAAACCTTTAATGCACACATCTGGTATAACCTTAATGCCACCTTCTCCCATTATAGTCTCTACCATTATAGCTGCTGTATTTTTATTTATAAGTTTTCTCAAACCATTATGGTCTCCAAAATCGAAATGATCAAAACCATTTATTTTAGGTCCAAAACCCTCGGTCATTTTTTTTGATCCGCTAGCAAATATTGCTGCTAATGTTCTTCCGTGAAAAGAATTTTTAATACAAATTATTCTATTTTTATTTGGTTTACCTATTGAAAAAAAATATCTTCTCGCAATTTTAATTGCAGCTTCTGTGGCCTCTGTTCCACTATTTTGAAATAAAACAAAATCTGCAAAAGTTTTATTTACTAATTTTTTTGCTAATTTTTCACCCTCAGGAATTATAAAAGCATTTGATACATGCCAAAGCTTTCTAGCTTGATTATTAATTGTTTTAATTAATTCTGGATTAGCATGCCCAAGAGAGTTAACAGCAATACCTTGGACAAAATCTAAATATTTTTGTCCATTTGTAGCATACAAAAAACTACCTTTTCCTTTTTTAAAAGATAATTTTTTTCTATTATAATTTTTTGCTAAATAGCTCATTTCTTTAAACCTTCTATAATTAAAATATTTTGATGCAAGTTGCGATTGAATTTAAGATATAATTAGATTTTTTAAAATATGTGTTAATAACTATGAAAAGTTACTTGTTTATTTTCTTTTGATATCATTATATTGTGGCTAAATAATAAATATACACATTATATTGTAAAATATGAGTTGGACAGATGAAAAAGTATCAAAGCTAAAAGAGTTATGGGGTAAGGGCAATACTGCCAGTCAAATAGCTGAGATTATAGGTGGCATCAGTAGAAATGCAGTAATAGGTAAGGCACATAGATTAAATTTATCTGCAAAAATCAAAACCAGAACCGCAACATCTAATCAAAGTTTTGATAATTCAATTCAAGACAAAAACAGTAAAGCAAGGAGAGGAAGAAGAAGTCGATTTAAATCGTTAATAATTGAAAAAGATTTTGAGCCAGAAAATCCAAAACAATTAGAAGAGTTAGATGAAAGTTCTTGTAAGTGGCCCGTGGGTCATCCTAATGAAAAGTCATTTTATTTTTGTGGTAGATCTTCGTTAAAAGATTTTTCTTACTGTAAATTACATCTTCTTTATGCATATCAACCAAAAGGTAAAAAAGAAGATAATAGTGGTAAGGATGAGGAACCAGATTTTATAGAAAAAAAAATACGATCAGCCTAATCTTTAAATAATAAATATTTTAGTTTTTTTTATACTTGTCAGTTGAAAACTGACCGCCTTCTCGCCACATATAAGAATATTTTTCAACTTCTTCATAAAAATATCTTTTTGAAATTATTCCCAATTGATTATTGGTTTTATATTTACCCGATAGTACGTTATCGTATTTGAGAAGTCTTAATTGATCTTGAGTAAGCAAAGGTTTTGGAAATATTTCAAAAAATTTTGCTGTTAAACTCGCCATAGCAAAAGGGAGTGGTAATAAAATTCTTTTTTTATTTATAAGTTTTAATAATTTTTCTAAAATTTCTCTAAAAGAGAACGTTTCTGGTCCAACACACTCAATAATATTTGATGAAATATTTTTTGAAATTATCTCATACATAATATCTGTTAGATCAGAACAATGAATTGGCATAAACTTAGTTTTTCCAGAGTAATAAAGAGGGAAAAAAGGAAGTCTACTTAATAATGTCATAAAATTAGTTGTAAAATTATCATCAACTGAATATACAACGGATGGTCTTAAAATTGTAGCTAGACTAAAATTTTTTAGTATATTTATTTCACCATCAAGCTTACTTTTTGCATAGTTTGATTCTAGAGCATCATTTATTCCAAGAGCAGAAATATGAATAAAATGTTTTAACTTATATTCTTTACAAAGTTTAGATAAAATAGAAGGAAATAAAGAATGAATGTTTTTAAAAGTATTTCCATTCTTACCTTCATATAAAATTCCAATTAAGTTTATACATATATCCGCGTTTTCAAAAAGTTTTCTTATTTTTTCTTCATCAAAAATATTAGCTTCAACAATGTTGATATAACCAGGATTAGCTTGAGTTTTAATTATATAACTTTTTTGGTGAATATTTCTAGTCACGACAGTTACTTGATAGTTATTTTTTGTTAACTTTCTAATCAAATTCCTACCAATTTGACCACTTCCACCAAAAATTAGACAATTTTTTGCTTTCATATATATATATTTAAAAAATGAATATTGATATTAAACTTCACAAAAATGATTTACCAGATGAATTAAATTTAGGCAATGTAATAGCTGTAGATGGTGAATTTATGGGCCTCAATGTAAGACGAGACCCGTTATGTCTGATACAAATTTCTTCAGGAAATTTGGATGCACACATAATACAACTAGACAGATCTAAATATCATGCTCCAAATCTTGTAAAAATATTGAGCGATAACAATGTTAAAAAAATTTTTCATTATGGAAGAGCTGATATAGCCCATATTAAATATTATTTAAAAACAGATACAAATAATATTTTTGATACAAAGATTGCCTCAAAACTAGCCAGATCTTACTCCGACAACCATTCCCTTAAAACATTAATAAAAGAATTCATAAACATAGATATAAGTAAACAATTTCAAGGATCAGATTTTGGAGGCGAACTAACTCCGGCACAGCTTAAATACTGTGCTAATGATGTTATTTACCTTCATAAAATACATGAAAAACTAAATGAAATGTTAAAAAGAGAAAAAAGAATTGATTTGTATAACGATTGTCTTAAATTTTTAAAAACAAGAGTTGATCTTGATCTTGCCTTATTCAAAGATGATATTTGGTCACATTAAAAATGAAAAATAATATTAATGAAATCGGAAAAGATGTAATTGATTTACAAATCAAAGCTCTTAAAAAATTAAAAAATTCTTTTAATCAATCTTTTGAGGATACAGTAAAAGCAATTACAAAATGTAGATCAAAAGTTATTATATGTGGTGTAGGCAAAAGTGGTATCATTGCATCAAAAATTTCAGCAACATTATCGTCGGTAGGGACTCCATCATTCTCTATTTCTGCAAGTGATTGTTCGCATGGTGACTTGGGCAGAATTACAAATAAAGATGTTATCATTTTAATAAGTTATTCTGGAAATACATCGGAGTTAAAAAATATAATTAAATATGCCAAAGTTAATAAAATTCTTTTGATAGGAATTGTTTCAAATAAAGACTCTCTTTTATATAAGTCATCTAATATCAAATTATATATACCGCCTGTAATAGAATCTGGTGACGGAATTGTTCCAACATCAAGTACTACAACGCAATTATCAATTGGTGATGCTATCTCAATAGCTACAATGAAAAGAAAAAACTTCGGTAAATTAGACTTTAAAAAATTTCATCCATCTGGAAATTTAGGTATAAAATTAAAAACTGCAGGAGACTTAATGTTAACCAAAAATAAAATTCCTTTTGTTAACGAAAATCAAAAAATGCGCGAAGCTTTAAAAATTTTGAATTCTAAAGAACTTGGTTTTCTTGTTGTTAATAATAATCATGGTCTAACATCGGGAGTTTTTACTGATGGGGATTTAAAAAGACTGTTACAAAAAAAAAGAAATATTGAAAAATTCAAAATAAAATCATTTATGATCAAGAATCCTTATGCTGTTGAAGAAAATTCATTGGCAACAGAAATCTTATCCCAAATGAATAAAAAGCAAATTACCAATGTATGTGTTTACAAAAAAGGAAATAAGAGAAAAACTATTGGGGTTCTACATATACATGCTCTTATTAAAAACCTAAAATAGTCGGTTAATGAAAAAAATCATACAGCTAATTCTTTTTTCTTTTTTAATTATAATTATTTTTGTTTTTTATTTTTTTTATATGAGTCCAAACAATAAATTTGAGAATAAAAATGTGAAAAATGAAGAAAAAACAAATTTTGAAAACAAAAATAATTTGATAAAAAACCTTAGATATGAGGTAAATTTTGATAATAATACGCAATACATAATTACTTCTGATCTAAGTGAACTTCAATATCAAGGCGAGTACGAAATTGTGTTTATGCAAAAGGTTGTGGCTAAGATTATTGATGAAAAGAATACTGAATTAACTATTACTTCTGACAACGCAATTTATAATAACTCTACATATGATACAAATTTCAGTGAAAATATTTTGATTAAATACATGGATAACATAATTTATTCAGACAATTTAGATCTAGATTTCAATGAAAATATTGTAAAAATTTATAATAATGTTGTATACGAAGGTGTTAAAGGAAAAATTAAAACAGACAATGTGTTGGTAAATTTATTGAATAAAAATGTTGAAATTTTTATGACAAACCCAGAAAAAAAAATTATGGTAATTTCAAAATAACTTTATATTTATGTCGAATATTAAAAAATTCAGAATTAAATCATTCAAAGAAAAAAAATCAATCCTAAGACTTGATAAAATTTCCCTTAAATTTGGAAAAAAAATAATTTTAGATAATTTAAACTTAAAATTAAATAATGGACAAATATTAGGATTGCTTGGTCCTAACGGAGTTGGAAAATCAACAATCTTTAATCTAATAACTGGTCTAATATCTCCAGATTTTGGCTCAATTTCAATTAACTCAGAAATTGTCAATAAATATCCAATTTATCAAAGGACACTGAAGTTTAAAATTGGTTTTGTTCCCCAGCATGGTGGTTTTTTTCATGATTTAACAGTGCATGAAAATTTAAAAGCCATTTCAGAAATTTCAATTTCTAATCCAAGTTATAGAAACGAAAAAATTGACTCATTGATTTCTAAATTTGAACTAGACCCAGTAAGAAATATTAAAGCTGATTATTTATCTGGTGGTCAAAAGAAGAAATTAGTAATAGCAATCGCTTTAACATCTGATCCAAAAATACTCTTATTAGATGAACCCTTTGCAGCACTTGATGTAATGACCATCAAAACATTGCAAGAAATAATTGTTAATCTTCAAAGCAACAACAATATTTCTGTTATTTTATGTGACCACCAAGCAAGAGATTTGTTGGCCTGTGTAGATACAGCAGCAATTATACACAATGGAAAAGTTGTAGCCCATGGAACGCCTACAAATTTGATTCAAAATATCGATGCAAAAAATGCTTATTTTGGTGATTCATTCAAAATAAGTTAACCATATTTTAAAATGAAGAATATTATTAAGATAACCAACGTAATTAAACCATTCAAAAAAAGATTAATTGTAGATGGCGATAAAAGTTTATCAATAAGATGGGCTTTACTTGCATCTCAAGCTAATGGAATATCAAAATCTTATAATCTTTTGAAATCAGAGGATGTCTTAAACACTCTTGCGTGTTTAAAAAAACTTGGAATTAAAATTAAGTTGAAAAATAAAACATGTGAAATTAATGGTAATGGATTAAACAGTTTTAGATATAAAAAAAAAATTATTTTGAATGCTGGAAATTCAGGCACCCTAAGCAGACTTATTATGGGACTATTAATTCATTCTAAAAATTCTATTATTCTAAAAGGTGACAAAAGTTTATCAAAAAGAGATTTTATTAGAATTACTCAGCCTCTAGAAAAATTTGGTGCAAAATTCGAAACTAAAAATGGAAAACTTCCAATTAAGATAAAAGGTACAAAATTTCCAAAATCAATAAACTATATCGAGGATAAGGGTTCCGCCCAATGTAAAAGTAGTGTGATACTGGCTGCATTAAATACAAAAGGTATAACAAATATTAAAGCTAAAAAATCTCGTGATCATACAGAATTACTATTAAGACATTTAAAACTTCCAATTAAGATTTCAAAAAAAAAGAATTATGATTTAATAAAAATCAAAGGTTGCAACAAAATAAGACCGATAAATTACAATATTCCTGCTGATATCAGCTCAAGTGCTTTCTTTATTGTTTTGACAGCTTTGTCAAAAAACTCAAAGATAAATATCAAAAATGTTAATATTAATCCTTCTCGAGCCGGTTTGCTCAGGATTCTCAAGATTATGGGAGTGAAAGTAAAATTAAAAAATAATAAGATTTATAAAGGAGAAAAAATTGCCGATATTCATGTTGAGAGTAAAAATTATTTAAAACCAATAAATTGTTCATCAAAAATTAATAGTTCTGCTATTGACGAATTTTTATTAGTTTTTTTACTAGCAGCTAGGGCTAATGGAATATCTCATTTTAGAAATCTTTCTGAGCTTAACAAAAAAGAAAGTCCAAGATTAATTTGGGGATCAAAAATTTTAAAAAACATGGGTATTAAAAATTTAGTTACTAAAGACAGTATCAAAATTTATGGCAATCCAGATTTAAAAATAACTAATAAAATAGTTATTAAAAATTTTTT
Source organism: uncultured Pelagibacteraceae bacterium (assembly GCA_902509725.1). Next base: position 24,761 of record CABWYI010000008.1, read on the forward strand.
AAAAGATCATAGAGTTTTTATGACAAGTGTTATTGCTGCTCTAACTTTTGGAGGAAGCTGGAAAATATCAGACAAAGACTCGATTAAAACCTCTTTTCCAACCTTTTTAACAAAAATAAAAAGCTTAGGGGCTAAAATCCAGTAAATTTGAAAAAAATAACAAATATTTGTGTTTTGTTAAGCCAAAAAAACCCTTTAAATGTAATAGTTTTTACAGTTTATTTAACAATTTTGAAGATTCATTGTTGATTATATCGTTAAATTTCTCTAAAAGTGCCAAGTTTTAAAATAAAATTAAATAGCAACTTATAATTAATGGAAATATTTAAAGACCTTTCAAGTAAAGCATCTCAAGAATTCGAAAAGCTACTAAATTCACAACTTTCTAAAATAAATATTGAAGAGGGCAAAGTTATTGATGGTAAAATTAATAAAATAACAGAGAAATTTGTTTTTTTATTTGTTGAAGGTCTAAAGAGTGAACCTGTCCTAGATATCAATGAGCTAAAAAGCATGGGTTTAGGAGAAAAAATTAAAGTTGGTGAGACTATTCCTGTTCTATTAGAAAAAATAGAAGACAAAAATGGAGAAGTTCTTGTGTCAGCAAGTAAAGCGCAAAAGATAAAAGGTTGGAACAAACTTGTTGAAGCCTATGAAAAAAATGAACCAATAATGGGAAAAATCACTTCGAAGTGTAAAGGTGGGTGTATTGTCGAACATATAGACACTGGATCATTAATGTTTTTGCCAGGCTCTCAAATAAGCGACAAGCCCCTTAAAGATATAAGTCACTTAATGAATGAACCACAAAAATTTGCTTTAATTAAATTAGATAAAGTCCGAGGAAACGCCTGTGTTTCTAGAAGAGAAATAATTTCTTCTTTTAAAAAAGAAGATAAAGCTAAAATTATAGAAAAATTTAAAGTTGGAGATATTATTAAAGGAGCTGAGGTAAAAGGCTATAGTACGTTCGGCTGTTTCTTTAATGTCAATGGTGAGCTAGATGTTCTTGTTCATTTACAAGAAATTTCTTATTCAAGAGTTAATCATCCTGATGAAGTTTTTAATATAGGAGAAAAACACGATCTTAAAGTAATTTCAGTCGATAAAGAAAAACTACAAGTTGGCTGCTCTGTGAAGCAACTTTCGCCTGACCCCTTTGAACATATTGAAAATTATGAGTTGAATAAAAAATATAAAGCTAAAGTAGTCAAATTAATGGACTTTGGTGCTTTTTGTGAATTAGAGCCTGGTCTAACGACATTACTTCATTCAAGTGAGTTGAGTTGGACAAAGAAAAACATACCAGCAAAAAAAATTTTTAAAGTAGGTGATGAAATTGATTGTGTAATAACTGAAATTGATAAAGAAAAAAGAAGAGTTGCAATTTCATATAAACTTACCCAGGAAAACCCATTTGAATTATTCGAGAAAAAATATCCGGTGGGAAGCATTGTTGAAGGTGAGATAGTAAATAAAAATGAATATTCATTATTTGTAAAAGTTCCAAACCTTGATGTAGACGCTTTTTTACACTCTAATGATTTAACCTATCTTAATAATGGAGAGGAAGAATTAGCAAAATACAGAAAGGGAGATAAGATTAAAGTTAAAGTTTTAGAGGTAAAAGTATCTGAGCAAAAAATTAGAGTAGGTTTGAGACAAACATTCCCTGATCCTTTTGAGTGGTTTAGTGATAAAAAGATTAATCAAACAATTACAGTAAAGATTGTATCTACTGACAATAAAGGACTTACTGTAAGACCCGAAGGTTGTGAAATGGATTTTGTGATCAAAAAATCTCAAATAGCAATTAATTCCTCTGATGCAAGAC